>NZ_JBNHER010000080.1:44696-84381 GCF_050015975.1 Dapis purpurea BLCC-M126
CCTAACTTTTTGAGCATGAAGCAGCTCAAAACCAGGTACTTTTTCAACCAAATGCTGAAACCCTTATGTGTAAATAATTTCAAATTGAATCAGCAAGCCCTATCTAGAGAAAAAACACAATGAATAGCCATCAACTGTTTCGCCACAGTCGTTTACGTTTAGCACTCTGGTATGCTCTAGTCATGGGGGTAATTTTAAGCCTATCTGGATATGGTATGTATCGAGCGTTGGTTCAAGCCAAATGGGCAGCCTTGGAACAGGAAATTGAGTCTATTGCTGGAACACTACATGATAGCCTTGAACCCATGTTACCGATTTCAGAAGCTCCCACTCTAGTTTTACAGCAAATTTTTCCAGAATTGTGTGTGGTTGGGCAAACCTGTAATACCAACCCTACTCTAATCCAACGACATACTATTGGAATTAGCGATCGCCAGACTTACTACATTCGTCTATTTGATGACGGAGGAAATCTGCTGGCATTTTCACCTAATCAACCCACAAAACTAACTCAAACTTTGCACTCTCTTTCTTGGCAAACACTTCGGAGTAACAATGGTATTCGCTACCGTCAATTCACGATTATTCTACACAGTGCTGCTGCCGATCAAGGAGTCAATAGCAGTAATCCTGCCTCCTCCTGGGGTTACTTACAAATTGGGCGAACCTTAGAATCTTTCGATGTTGAAGTCAAGCAGTTCCAATGGATTTTAGCATTCTGGTTTCCTATTGCTTTAAGTGGGGTGGGTATTTCTGGTTGGTGGCTTTCAGGATTGGCAATGCAGCCTATTTACGAGTCCTACCAGCAACAAAAAGAGTTCACTGCGAATGCAGCCCACGAATTACGATCGCCACTTGCTAGTCTCTTAGCCACTGTGGAAGCTATTTTACGAATACCAGAATCGAATCCGCAAAATATCAAGACCATGCTCCAAACAGTAGAACGACAAGGACGACGCTTGAGCAATTTAATTGCAGACTTACTATTTTTGACCAGCCTCGAACATAATTCATTATCACCTCAGCTTTTTCAACGCTGTTGTTTAAACGATTTGATCGGCGATTTGAGTGAGGAATTTTTAGAACTGGCAAGCTTCGCTAAAATTGAGCTAATCAGTCAAATTCCTGATGAAGAAATTTATGTTTTTGGGAATGAGCCTCAGTTGTATCGTTTGGTATCAAACTTAATTGCTAATGCAATTTATTATACCTCAAGTGGCGGTAAAGTTGTGGTTAGTTTAACAACTCGTGATCGTAAGGCATTCATTACTGTCAAAGACACAGGTATTGGCATTCTCCCCTCAGAACAAGCTCGTATTTTTGAGCGCTTCTACCGCGTTGACAGCCATCGTGATCGAAAAACGGGAGGAACTGGACTGGGTTTGGCTATTGCCAGGGCAATCTCCCATCATCATCAAGGAGATATTACCGTCAAAAGTCAACTAGGCAAAGGCAGTTTATTCACGATTTATCTACCTTGTATATCTGATACCTCTGGCTGAATAGACACCTAAATTTTTAAGTTTTTTTTATTAACATTCAACATTTCTTCCCTCTTCCTTCTTCCCTCTTCCTTCTTCTCTCTTCCCTCTTCCTTCTTCCTTCAAAGAGGAATTGATATCAAAAATTCTGAACCTTCTCCTGGAGTAGAAATACATTCTAATTGTCCCCCATGACGCTCTACAATAACTTGATAACTAATTGCTAAACCTAACCCTGTACCTTTCCCTACTTCTTTTGTCGTGTAGAAAGGGTCAAATATGCGCTTTTGTACTGCTTCACTCATACCCATACCATTATCAGCAATCCGAATTATCACAAATTTTGCTGCTTCTATTTCTGTAGTAATAGTAATTTGAGGAGAGGAATTATTTTTTTTACTTCTCATTGGTTGTAGTGCATCAATAGCATTACCAATAATATTCATAAATACCTGATTTAGTTCTCCCGGATAGCATCTTACCTTAGTCAATTGACCATAATTTTTAACAACTTTAATTTCCAATTCATGGGGTTTTGCTTTAAAGGTACTTTCGAGAATCATTAGAGTAGAATCTATGCCTTCATGTATATCTACATTCTTAACTTCTGATTCATCCAGACGAGAAAAATTGCGTAAAGATTGGACAATTTCTTTAATTCGATCGGCTCCTACTTGCATTGAAGTTAATATTTTTGGCAAATCTCCAACTAAAAAATCTAAATCCACATCTTCAATAATATCTATAACTTCATCTACAGGTTCTGGATAATTTTTCTGATAAACTTGAATGATTTCTAATAAATTATCAGCGTGTTCTTGAGTATATTTGATATTGCCATAAATAAAGTTGACTGGATTATTGATTTCGTGGGCAACTCCTGCTACTAACTGTCCTAAAGATGACATTTTTTCGGATTGAATTAGTTGAGTTTGAGTCTTTTTTAATTCTTTTAGGGTTTGAGCTAAAGTTTGATTTTTTTTGTTTAATTCTTCTAGGGTTTGAGCTAAAGTTTGATTTTTTTCATTTAATTGTTGGGTGCGTCGCTCGATTTTTTGTTCTAAAGTATCGTAAAGAAAAGCATTTTCTAGAGAAATTGCTGCTTGGGTAGTAATCATTTCTAATAACTGTAATCTTTGGGGAGTAAATGCACCTGTTGTTAAATTATTTTCTAAATAGATAATACCTATGGGTTTACCTTGCTTGGTAATAGGAGTACATAATATAGATTGAGGTTGTTGTTGTTTAAGATAGGAGTCATGTAACCAGGTTGCTTCCCTAGTTACATCATCGAATACCTGAAATTTTTGAGTTCGCCAGACATAGTTAATTAATGTTTGAGGTAATTCTTGAGTTGCTGAAACCGGTACTTGAGGGCGTTGGAAATTTGGCAGATATTGGTGACTATCACTAGAGATAGCTATATCTAAAATATGACTCATTGCTTCAAGTATTAACTCTTGATCTTGAAGTAGGATGAGAGCGCATTTTTGTGCCCCAGCATTTTCCATCATCAGTTCAATTAAGGTTGAGAGTAAATTTTCTAACTTTACTTCTCCAGACAGACTTTGAGAAGCTTTGACTACAGTTGCTAGATCGAGGATATTTTCCCTATTGGTAGTGGCAGTATGAGAAAGGGTAATACTGTTGCTTAAGAGTTTGTTATTTTCAGAAGAGCGAACCAAAATTAGGGCGAGTAGTTGTGGATAGCGTTTTTCTAAATCTTTAATTTTGACTACTGCTCCCCAGTCAAGATACCCATAGTATGCTTCGATCATGTAGGTTTGTGCAATTTTTGTTTTACCCCACTCCAAATAGAATTTGGCATAGAGTTCATTTGCTAGAGCTGCTTCTTGAATATATTTATTTTCTGTAGCTCCGGCGATCGCTTGTTCGTAAGCTTCAATAGCTGCTATTTTGTCTCCCAGTATTCTTTGTTTTTCTGCTTCTATTAAATAGTATTTGTGGGAGTGGTTTGTAGGTGCGTGTTGTGCCCAGAATTTTATTTTTGCTTCATTGGCGTTTACTTCCTCTAGTATTTGCTTTCGTTTGTCAACTGTAGCTTCTGGGTAAAAAGCTAGTTTAGCTAGTGAACTATAAAAGTAATATACTGGAATACAAAATAATCCTGTTACACCACCAATATATTTTTCCGTTAAGACTTCATAATGTTTGGCGTTTTGAAAATTGCCTAGTAAATAAGATAGAATTAATTTATTGAAGTAGATTTGAAATAAAGCATAACTGTCATTAATATTTTCATAGAAAGGAATAAAATTTTCTTCATTAAAAGCACTGCCTGATAATAATTCATGATTTTCTGCATCACCTAGTAAATTGAGAATAGCTTGATGAAAAATTTGATTATAATAATAATTATTTTCTTGTTTAAGCTGCTTGAGAGAATTGCTATAATTTGCTATTTCTCCCTTGAGTTCATCTAGAGATATACCTGCCGAGTAAGAGAAACTACAGTAGTGAAGAATACTATAAGCAGCATATTCTAAATCTCCCGTTTCTAAACCTATTTTATAAGCTTCTCGCAAATGAGGAAGAGTTTCACGAACATGATTTTTACAATGTTCTATACCAATGCACACTACTTGAAATACTTTAGTTTTTAGGTCTTTACTATTAAATTTTTCTAGGAGTTCGTAAGCAAGTTTACCAAACTGATATCCAGTATCTATTTCTTGTTCTATAGCACATAAAAGTAAACCGTAGTTAGCAGAAGAAAAAGCAAATAATGGAGATATTCCTGACTCTAGAGATACATTAATTGGTTCACAAAGAATCAGCGGTAATAACTCTGGCTTGCTGACAAATGCGATGGAAAACAGTAATGATAGTATCCGCATTGCTGCTAATTTTTCTTGGTCTTGCAACAATGGTAAATGAATCAATTCTGCGATATTTTTTCCTCTCAATTTGCCTTGAGTTTTTTGTAAACATTCTTGAATATCTGATGCTGTTGGATTTGTAGGAAAGCTAATACCAAGTAGTTCTAAAACAAATAAGCCGATTTTCAGAGCTTCTTGTAGTTTAGTCTGAGCAATACAAGCTTGTATTTTTATTTCATAAACTTTGACTTTATCCAAGAGATTATTAGCTTTTTCTAAGACAATATCGACTAATTTTTCCATTTCTTCAAACTCACCATTTAAGTAATTAGCTTCTGTTGCTTCTTCATGTAGTGCTAATGTTAGTTTATATTGGTTTAACCAACTATTTTCAGTGAGTACATTTATCCCTGTATTTAAATAAGATATTGCTGATTTATAAGCAGTTGATACTTTCGCTTTTATTCCTGCTCTTAAATTGAAACTTGCCAAGTTTTCTCTAGCATCTTTTTCTCTAATTAATCCCACGCCATAGTTGAGTTGATTTACAATTTCAAAAAGATTTTCTTCTAGTTCATAATTCGCCGTATTTTTTAAGAGTAATCTGCCAATTTTTAGATGAGTTTCTTGCTTTTTTTGTTCTGGAATTAGACTGTAAGCTGCTTGTTGCACCCGATCGTGGAGAAAATGATAAATCGGTGTTTCTACATCTTTTATTTCTGGCAAATTATCATCGTTTTCTTCCTGATAAAATTTGTATCTTTCATCTGCTGGTAAAATTAATCCTTCTGATAAAGCATTCCACAAATATAAGGCAGTTTCACCCAGAGATTTTTCATACACAATAGATAGAGTTTTTAAGTCAAACTCATTACTTATACAAGCTGCTAATTTTAATAATTCTTGAGTATATAAGGAGAGTTTTTGGATTTGAGTAGCCATTAATTCTACTACATCTCCTGTGGCTGCTAATATTTTGATTTTTGCTAAATTGAATAACCATTTACCCTGTTGATAATTATCATAAATTAATCCTTCTTTATACAAATATTTGATAAATTGAGTCGCAAAAAATGGATTGCCTGCTGTTTTTAGATAAATTTCTTCTGTAAGTAGCAATGATTCCTCTAAAGAATAATTGATAGTATCAGCCACCAAATTATTTAGTGCTGATTTACTTAAAGGTGACAGAATTATTTGATTAATAATTGCTCCAGTTTTTTTTATTTCTTCGATAGTTAACGTGAAAGGATGCCCGGCATTTACTTCATTATCTCTGTAGGCTCCCATCAGTAATAAATAGTTAATTTCTGTTTTTTCCATCACTAATTTTATCAACTTTAGTGATGCTAAATCGGCCCACTGTAAGTCATCTAAAAATATAACTAGCGGATGCTCTGCTTGAGCAAATACAGATATAAATTTTAAAAATAATAAATTGAAGCGATTTTCTGCTGCACTGGGAGATAATTCTGTGGCGAGAGGTTGTTGACCTATTAATAATTCTAGTTCTGGTATAACATCAATAATTACTTGTGCTTCTTCTCCTAAGACTTCCTGTAATTTACAGGCGAATGCTTGTAATTTTTCTTCTGGTTCACTGAGGATTTGTTTGATCAATTCTGCCAAAGCATTTAACCAAGCTAAAAAAGGAATATTTCGTTGAAACTGGTCAAATTTTCCAGTAATAAAATAACCTCTTTTCTCAACTATTGGTTTATGAACTTCATTCACTAATGCTGATTTACCAATCCCAGAAAATCCTCCCACTAATATCAATTCAGTTTGAGATTTTTCTCGTTCAGCAACTCTGTCAAATGCTGTGAGTAATTCATCTACTTCTTTCTCTCTGCCATAGAGTTTTTCTGAGATAATCAAACTGTTTCTACGGTCTTTTGTGCCTAACTCAAATAATTTTATTGACCGATTTTTTTCCCATTTATACTGACATTTTTCTAGATCGTATCGTAATCCTGCTAATGTTTGATAACGGTTCTCTGGGATTTTTGCCATCAATTTGAATACTATATCATTGAGAGGCTCTGGTATGTTTAAATTAATGTCAACTATGGATTTAGGAGTCCTGGCAATATGACAATGAACTAATTCCATTGGGTCTTCTGAAGTAAAAGGAAGTTGCCCTGTTAAAAGTTGATAAAATGTTGCCCCTAATGAATAGAAATCACTTCGATAATCAATACCTCTATTCATTCTTCCTGTTTGTTCTGGTGATATGTAAGCCAGGGTTCCTTCCAAGGTATTAGGATTGCGGATTTCTGGAGTTTCTTTAGGTAGTTTAGTTGTGCTACTAAAATCTATGATTTGGATTTTTTTTGTGTGGGGATTAATGACGATATTTTGGGGTTTAATGTCTTTATGAATTATTTGATTTTGGTGTAATTTTTCTAGGGGGTTAATTATTTGTAAAGCAATCTGAAAAAATTGACTGATTTCTATAGAAATAATGTTTAAATTAGAGGAGTCTTGGTTACTTAGATATTTGTCAAGAGATATACCGCCAAAATCTTCCATTACTAACATTAAACGTTGCTCAAATTTTTCCAGAGCTAGCATTTTTACAACTCCTGGAAAGTTCAAGTTTTTCACCAGGGTATAAGCGTTGCGATATTGAGTTAAATGCTTGAAATTAGGATAAGGATAATTTGGTAATTTGAGAATAACTGGTTTTTGAAATAATTCTTCATAGGCGCGATAAACAACAGTCCTATCGCTGGCATATATTTGTTCTAGGATTTGATAGTTGAGAATTTTCTGCATGAGTTAATTTAATTAGAGATAATATATTCTATTTAGATTAATTATGACTACATAGCAAGAATTTCTCAGGTGAAATAGTTACTACTTAATAGTATAGTAAAAAAAAAATTAGTTTTTGTTCTATATATAAGTAGAAATTCAAAGTTCATGCTACTAAAAAGTATTCTGTAAATTTTTGTGACTTTTAGTTACTTAAAATTATAATTTTTATAGTTCCGAAATATTGCTCTCATTTATACTTATTTTTGGTTAGAAACTGCACGATCTGCTAAAATTTAAGTATTATTGACATATAAAAAATACTATGACTTTTGAACGTGCAAGTGGGATCATCCTACACCCCACCAGTTTACCCAGTAGATTTGGTATCGGTGATTTAGGTAAATCAGCTTATGAGTTTATTGACTTTTTGGTAAGAAGTGGGCAAAAAATCTGGCAAATATTACCCCTTGGTCCAACAGGTTATGAACATTCGCCCTATACCATGAATTTTAGCGCCTTTGCTGGAAATCCTCTATTAATTAGTCTGGATATATTGGCAGAAAAAGGATTATTAAATGCTGATGAACTCACACCTTTACCCTCAGAAGGTGAACCCGCATACAGTAGAGTAAATTTTGCCGAAGTCATTCCCCACAAAACTAAATATTTTCAACAAGCTTACGATCGCTTCAAACAAGATATTCCTTCAGAATACGAAACCTTTTGTGAAGAACAATCTTACTGGTTAGATGACTATACTTTATTTATGGCATTGCATGAAGCAAACCCAGACAAAACATGGAATCAATGGGAACCAGGTTTAGCACGTCGAGAACCTAATGCTATAAAAATAGCAACTGAAATTCTAAATGATAAGATTCAATATCATCAGTTTCTGCAATTTCAGTTTTTTGAGCAATGGAAAAACCTGCGCCAATATTGTAACGAGAAAAATATCAAAATTATTGGTGATGTTTCCATTTATGTATGCCATCATAGTGCCGAAGTTTGGAGTCACCCAGAAAATTTTGAACTCAACCCAGAAACTTTAGAAACTGCATGGAAAGCAGGAGTACCACCAGACTACTTTAGCGCGACTGGGCAATTATGGGGAAATCCTGTCTATAAATGGGAAAACTTGATAAAGACTAACTTTGCTTGGTGGATCGAAAGATTCAGAGCAACTTTACAATATGTAGATATTGTGCGAATTGACCATTTTCGGGGTTTTGAAGCTTTTTGGCGAGTGCCAGCAGGGGAAGAAAATGCTATTAATGGGGAATGGGTGAAAGCGCCTGGTTATAAATTTTTTGAAAAATTACGGGAAACTCTAGGCAGTCTACCGATTCTAGCAGAAGATTTAGGAATTATTACTTCTGAAGTAGAAGCAATGCGCGATCACTTTGAATTTCCAGGAATGCGAATATTATTGTTTGCTTTTGGTGGAGATGTAAATAATCCCTATTTACCTCACTGTTACATCAACAACTGTATAGTTTACACAGGAACTCACGATAATGATACTACTCTTGGTTGGTGGTCTAAAGCTACCCAGGAGGAAAAACGACACGTTACTCGATATCTGGCTTATAACTCTGATAGCGATATCCCAGAAATCAATTGGTCTTTCATACGTTTGGCTTCTTCTTCTGTAGCTGACATGGCAATATTCCCTCTACAAGATATTCTTTCTCTGGATAACCGCGCTCGCATGAACGACCCTAGTATTAATCCCGGACAGTGGCGGTGGCGTTATACCACTTCAGAGCTTTTAAGTCAAGAATTGAGTGATCGCTTACTAAACATGACTCAACTTTACCATCGGTAATTTATTCAGGGTATAGTATAAAATATTATATTTTTCCTAAAATATAGCTAAATCCATAAATCGGGTTTATAGCACTACGCATTAAGGTTAGGAGATTTTTAAATCTTGAAACCTTTTGACAGTTTACTATTCCCTATTCCCTCTCTTGGTCAGCATTCCCTTGCGTCAGACGCCGACGCGGGTTCCGACTGCTTGCGCCTGACGGCGACGCGGGGTCTGACCGCTTGCGTCTGACACCGACCCGGGGTCGCACCGCTATTCCCTAGCGCGTAGCGCTATATTTGTTTCCATCAAATATTTATGGCCTATTACTTATAAACCCGACTTCGTAATTTCGTAATATCATGTGCCCCCTCCGGGGGAGCTACGCTAACGGATAATCACTTATAATAAAGTATATGGTTTGTAGTAGGGCTTCAGCCCGAACTGTAGATAGGGCTGAAGCCCTACTACGAACTGTAATTATAATAACTATTTAACCGCAATTCGTAGCTCCCCCGAAGGGGGCACATAATATAATATAGCAATCGAAGCAAAGAGCAGGGACATTTCTAAATTCTCATGCCTCAGTCATAGATTATTTTTGACTTTTGCCTTGCCCATAACGCGATAATCGCAGTTTCAAAAAATATTGCTACATTGACTCTTTTTAGAGGGAGAAAGTAGGGCTTTGGTGACCAAACCCCTACTTTTTTTGTGTCAAATAGGTGCGTATTTTGTATCTTCTATGTTCCTCTTTTTCTGGTTATAGGCAACAGAAAACAAATATGTGTAGCAAAAATTGATCTATCCAACTGGTATAACAACTAAAACTTAGTTCAATAATAATTAAGCCTAACCTTAAAAACTACATCATGCCAGTTAAATTTATCAAGCTTTGATAAAGTTTTAATCAAAAATTTTTAATATTTTTATCCTCTATATTTGCTCAAGCTCCCACCCTCAATATATTTACAAATTTTACACTAATGTAATTTTAAAAAAAATTCCTTACTTAAGTAATATTGCCATCGTGTAAGTAAAATTGCTATCCTTATTTACAAGAATAAATTATGAGGGTCAGACACATTTGGTGTCATTCCCCTTAAATTAAAACTTAAATTATAAATAAAAGGAATCAGGCAATGGGCATCTACTTTTCCAACAATTTAAAACAACAAAAAATATTTAACCTTTCTATAGTCAAATCTTGCAAAAATATTCAGATTAGCCAAATAGCTCTGCGTTGTGTACTTGGTCTAATAGCAAGTCAAAGTTTTCAATCGCCTGTAAAAAGCATAGTAATAAATGATACGGTAGGGGCTAGCACTGCTCAGTCGCTGGGTGCCCCTTTTACGGCTGTAACTGACATTTTGTTCAGAAACTTTGAAACAGGTGAATTTGAAAGTGGTTGTACTGGTTCACTAATTGCAGATAATTATGTACTCACTGCCCAACATTGTGTTCAGTATCTTTTCCCTGATGATGAATTGAGTGTTTCGTTTCGAGATGATGATGCAGAAAATAGCATATTAGCTAATATTTCCGTAAGTAACATTTTCCAAGATTCTACCTTTGGTCTATTAGATGGTACAGATATTGCTATACTTGAACTTGCCGAAGCAGCTCCAGACTCAATTGATCCTTTAAAATTATTTGGTTTCAACCCCGAAGACCTAATTGGAAGTGATGCCACTATAGTTGGTTTTGGTTTGAATGGTTTAGGTAGCGTTGGTCATGAGTTTACCGCGGATGGACTGCGTTGGAGCGCTGAAAATACTATTGATTTCTTTGGTGGTGGTTTTGAGCCATTATTTAATAATACCTTTGGCTCAAATATTTTCAACCTTGATTTTGATGATGGAACTAATAATAACACCTTATTCGGTTTCGGTAGCAGTTCTTTACCTCTAACAAATGAAGGAACTACTGCTGGTGGTGATAGTGGTAGTCCGCTTCTGGTAGAAAAAGATGGGGAGTTATTAATTGCTGGTGTTCTTTCTGGTGGTTCCTCTGAAACCAGCCAATTTGGTGATGTATCTTGGTTTACTGGAGTTACAGAAAACCGCCTATTTATAGAAGAGAATGGTGGTCAGTTTGTGGGTGATTTTATACCTCTACCACCCCCTATTGAACCTCAACCAGAGCCTGTATATGGAATTAAGAATGGTAGTTTTGAAAATGGTTTAAATGACTGGAGTATACTTGGTGCTGCTACTATACAGGATAGTGATTTTGGTACAACACCCTCAGATGGTGAGTCTAATGCCTTAATTCTGAACGAGCTACTTGCTGTACCTGATTATGAGATTGAACAATTCTTGGAGTTAGATCAAGGAGATTTAGCAATTTTCTCAAGTAGTTTCCCTTTTGAAGGTTCTGCTATCAAGCAGACTTTTCTGGCAAATGCTGGAGATATTCTAACATTTGATTTTAACTTTTTGACAAATGAATGTACATTTGAATGTACCCCTGAAATTATTTTCAATGATTTTTCTTTTGTTTCTCTTTCAGGTTTAGATTTATTAGCTGATACTTTCTCTCCATTTGTTGAGTCTCTCACTACCTTTGTTGAAGAAACAGGATATCAAAGTTTTTCTTATGAAATTCTTGAGACTGGAACTTATACTCTAGGTTTTGGGGTTGCAGATGCAAATGATCCTTTAGGTCTGTCAGCACTTTTAGTTGATAATGTCAAGCTTACTGCTAATGCCTCTACACCAGAACCTACTGCAACATTAGGGTTATTTGCTACTGCTTTTGGAGCATTTTCTTTGCTGAAGAAGCGTCAAAGAAAGTAATTGGGTTTGCAAATACCAGAATTAATATCATCTGCCCCGGAGGTGGTAACTCTGCTTATGGTAGAACAGTTATAATTAGGCTCGTAGTTGGGCTTTAGCCCTAATAGATCTCTCCAGAAAATAAACTTGCTCTTTAATTTAAGACAAGCTAGAGTTGTAATATAAAATCCCTTTGCAATGGAAGTTTTATAATAAACCGGGTTTATCGCAGGTAGATGTTAGTAAAGTGGGGTATTTAATAAACCCGGTTTCTCTGCTTTTTTATACGGATGCTACCGGATTTGATATAAGATTGACTCTCCGAAATCATTTTTCGTATCTTTTTCGTGAAAATATATTTTTTGTTCCCTACTCTAGTCCCTACTCTAGCAAAGAATCTATATCTTTTTCGGAGATGTCTAATATAAGTATTTGAGGGGCTAGAGCAAAACTACAAACAAAAATTTGATTATAACTAATTATCAGAACGTAATATAAGTCCTAATCAATGTGACACTGTTGCTCACAATTAAATCAAGAAACGGGAGCAGGATGCTCCCACTGTCCAACAATTAAATTGCCTAATTGCTGAATGCTATCTGAGGACTAAACCTTTGCTAATTGGAACACAGATCCTAAACCAGATGCCATTTCTTCTGGAGAGATTTTTCCATCTTTATTGATATCCAGAGCATCAAATACAGCATCAGTTCCTGCCCACTCTTCACGAGTGATGAAACCATCACCATCTAAGTCATAGATATGGAAAATATCTTCTGCTGCATGGGTAACTCCTTCTAGGCTAGTCAACCGATCTGCTAAGAGTTTTTCCAATGATTCTAATGCTTTAGAGAAACCTTTAATTCCCTCATCCAACTTTTGAGATGCCATCCGATCTTCAGCGTGCATCTTATCAAAAGTGTCTTTGTCCATTGTAATTTTTTCTGCATCAGACTGAGCAGCTTTCTCAGCAGAAAGTTTAGTAGGTAAGTCACCTGTTGTTGATTCTAACTCACCCAATAATCCTGGAGAAATAGTCAACAAGTCACAACCTGCTAATTCTGTAATTTCCCCAATGTTACGGAAACTAGCTCCCATAACTTCGGTGTTGTAACCGAATTTCTTGTAGTAGTTGTAGACTTTACTTACAGACAATACACCAGGATCTTCCGCTGGAGGATAAGAATCCCGTCCAGTCTCTTTTTTGTACCAATCTAAAATACGTCCCACAAAAGGAGAAATTAGAGTAGCACCTGCTTCAGCACAAGCGATCGCCTGGTGCAAACCAAATAGTAGAGTTAAATTGCAGTGAATACCCTCTTTTTCTAGCACTTCTGCTGCTTTGATACCTTCCCAGGTAGAAGCAATCTTAATCAAAATGCGATCGCGAGAAACTCCAGCAGCTTCATATTGAGCAATTAAATCTCGTCCTTGAGCTATTGTAGCTTCTGTATCGTAGGATAGTCTGGCATCAACCTCTGTAGATACCCGCCCAGGAACAATTTGTAAAATCTTGAGTCCAAAAGCAACTGCCAGTCTCTTAAATGCTAAATTTGCCACATCTGAAGCGGTTGCATCTGTTCCCAATTCCTGCCTTGCTGCTTTCAAAGTTTCATCCACAATTTCTTGATATTGTGGCATCTGAGCAGCAGCAGTAATTAATGAGGGATTAGTCGTTGCATCCCGTGGCCTAAATTTTTCAATTGCTTGAATATCGCCTGTATCAGCAACCACAATGGTTACTTCTCGTAGTTGTTCCAGCAAATTTTTAGCCATTTGTTTCTCCTTTTGAGAATAAGTTGCTTACTTCTGGTTTATTTAAAAATTACTCTAGAAAACTTCCAGAAAATGTCACTTTATGACATTTTAATATTTTACTTTCTGCATTTCAGTCAGATTATTTTTTTGGCCGTAGAAACCGACGGCCAATTTCTGCCCAAGATTCAACGCACCAGAAACCCCATCTTAGGATTTAAAGCTATTCGACTGCTTCATCAGCATCCATACGGGCTGCCACTGCTTCTAAAGTCGCTAGTTCTGCTTCTTCAACAGCAGCCAAGGCAAGCACGATCGCTGCAACAGCATACTCTTCAGCACGGTTGGCACGAGCTACTAGCTTGTCTTGTTCTCGTTTAGCTTTCCAGTCCGCAATTTGAGATGCTACCTCTGTTTTTTTGGCCTCAATTCGTTCCGCTAATTTGGCCTTGGCCTTGGTAACTTCTTGCTTTTTAGCTTCTACTTTAGCTTTTGTGGTACTCAGTTTAGAGCTAATAACAGTTTCGGCATCCTTGGAAGCAGTTTTAAGGTTTGTCTTAACTGTATCTAATTGAGTGGTAATCTCATCCAATTTTGTCTGAAGATTGGAGCGAAGATTCTCAATTTTCAGATTCATTATCTTTACTCCTTTTACAAAGGTGATTTTCTATTTTTTCCCATATAAGTCTTCATCCAATCCCATGTCTGATACTATCCCTTGAGCATGAACTAACCTATCTGCAGCAGAAATAACATCATTCAGAGCGCCAAAAAAAGATATCTTGCGAGCAACTAATTTCATTTCTTCAGTTACTTCTCGCTCTTTTTCTTCACTGTTATCTGGAGCTCCTATTTTTTTTCTAGTTTCTCCTTGTATTACTTCATAGTAGGCTTGAGAATTTTTCAAGTATTCATGTAGTTCAGTTACTAACTTGGCAACTGAATAATTGTCAATATCTAATTGTGGCTTCTTTTTGCTGATTGGGAGGAATTGAAATAAAGTACAATCCCAGTATTATATCAGAATAAACTTTCAGCTCATCATAGGCCAAATTAAGTTTAGGTATCTTAGATTATTATATCAAATCCAGTAGCATTTGTGTAATTAGATCAGGAGTTAGGTAGAGGAGCCATCGGGTTAGTGGCGTACAGGATTTAGAAAGCAAAAGAATTTAGAAAAATTTGGCAATGGCTGAAGACAGATTTTATCTTAGTTAAAAGATAATAAAAATGGGGTGGTGGTGCATAGTAATAGAGAGAGTATGGGGAGATGGGGAGTGCGGGAGATGGGGAGATGGGGAGTGCGGGAGAAATTAAAAATTAGATAACTTAATACCATTACTATCCAGGACTACCAAAAATGCTATCATAATTAGCCTCAAAATTTCTGTGCCCTAACATACACTATCAGCTTGCAGCTATTACTTATAAAACTATTACTTATAAAATTTATCTTTTCCTTTATGGGTTTAATACCCCATCGTCTACACAATATTTACCGAAATATTGTGGTTTAAAGCCTCCCCTTGGATAGGGGATAATAAATAAAAATTTTCCTCTTCGTCAATCCTCTTCTTTTCAAGGAGAGGTAATTCTAAATTCTTAATTCTAAATTCTTAATTCTTGAAAATTGGTTGGGGTTATTAAGACGCGGAGCGATGGCGTGAAAGTATCCCCATCCAATTGTTCCTTCTCTGTTAGATTAAGTAAAGCCTTCTTCCTTCTTCAAGATAAATTATTAACAAAATCTCTTGAGTATAAAAACTAGAGAGAACGTTTTAAGCGACGCAGACGATCAGAATAACTCCTAATTACATAAAGGGCAAACATAGGTGTTTCCTGAACTGCAAATAAAAACCGTTCTTGGTCAAGATAAGCTAATTTACATTCTGTTTTAGCAATAGCAGTAGAAGCGCGAGTATGTTCTTCATGTACTAAAGCTCCCTCTCCAAAAATATCACCTACTTTAATTGTTTCAACAACTTGACCATTAACAAATAATTCAACCATTCCTTCGATAATTCCATACATTATATCACCGTTGTGTCCCTCTTCAAAAATCACATCTCCTGGATAAAAAGTTTGATGTTCTGGTTGTTTCTGAAATAACTCTACAGTTTTTGCTGGTTCGAGCATAATTATTTAACTCCTATATCAATTCAATTAAGTAGCTGTGTGTTTAGGAATTGCCTAGTTTAGATACGGAACAAAGAAGACTTATAGCAGTTTTTATTAATATAGATTACAGAGATTTGGGTTTAAAGGAAGAAGGAAGAAGGCTTTAGTTATCTAGGAGAGAAGGAAGAAATTTTGTAGTCTACCTTTGTGAAAACCGCTATAATAATGAATAGTGGATAATGAAAACTATTTCTAATTATCTATTATCCATTATCCATTAAATTAGGTGATTACAGTTGGTTTTTCCCTGCCTGTAAGATTCTTAATTTGAGCAATTTCATCTGCCAAACTAATTAGAGAAGATAAAGCTTCCTGAGTATCTTGGTCTTGTTTAGCAGCATCTGCTTCATAACTTTCAACATACAAACGTAGAGTTGCTCCTTGAGTTCCTGTACCTGAAAGTCGGAACACAATCCGAGAACCATCAGTAAAACCAATACGAATACCCTGTTTCTGACTCACGCTACCATCTATTGGATCTGTATAGCTAAAGTCATCAGCATATTTTACCTCATATTGACCATATTGCTTTCCTGGCAAAGAAGGTAATAGGGAACGCAAATTGTCCATCAAAGTATTAGCTTTATCACTTTCTACCCCTTCGTAGTCATGGCGAGAATAATAGTTGCGACCGTAAGTTTTCCAGTGTTCCTTAACAATATCCTCTACTGACTCTTGCCGTACTGCCAAAATATTCAACCAGAAAAATACTGCCCAAAGTCCGTCTTTTTCGCGTATATGATTAGAACCTGTACCAAAGCTTTCCTCACCACAAAGAGTAGCTTTATCCGCATCTAATAAATTACCAAAAAATTTCCAACCAGTGGGAGTTTCATAACAGTTAATACCCATTTTCTCTGCTACTCGATCTGGTGCTTCAGAAGTAGGCATGGAACGAGCAATACCAGCTAAACCAGAACTATATCCAGGAACTAACTTAGCATTAGCAGCCAATATTGCCAAACTATCACTAGGAGTAACAAAGAAATTTTTACCTAAAACCATGTTGCGATCGCCATCCCCATCAGAAGCAGCACCAAAGTCTGGGGCATTATCACCAAACATGATTTCTACCAAGTCGTGAGCATATACTAAATTAGGATCTGGATGCCCACCACCAAAATCTTCCAGAGGTATACCATTTTGTACTGTACCTGCGGGAGCGCCTAACCGTTGCTCAAAAATGTCTTTAGCATAAGGTCCTGTCACAGCGTGTAATGAGTCCATACACATCCGAAACTTACCAGACTTTAGCAGCTCTGATATTTTGCCAAAATCAAACAAAGATTCCATCAACTCAGCGTAGTCTGCTACAGAGTCAATAACTTCTACAGTCATTTCTCCTAACTTCTGACTACCCAGTTGGTCTAAGTTAATATCTGTAGCTTCGATAATTTTGTAGCTATCTATAACTTTACTGCGCTCATAGATGGCACTTGTAACTTTTTCTGGGGCGGGGCCACCATTACTAATATTGTACTTAACACCAAAGTCCTCTTCAGGTCCACCTGGATTATGACTAGCAGAGAGAATTATACCACCAAAGGCTTTATTTTTACGAATAATACAGGAAGCAGCAGGAGTAGAAAGAATCCCACCTTGACCCACTAACATTCGACCTACTCCATTAGCGGCAGCCATTTTCAGAATTATTTGAATTGCCTGACGGTTGTAATAACGACCATCACCACCAACTACAAATGTTTGACCGGAAAAACCTTCCAGACTATCAAAAATAGACTGAATAAAGTTTTCTAGGTAGTTGGGTTGTTTAAAAGTTGGCACCTTTTTGCGGAGTCCAGAAGTACCTGGTTTTTGGTCGCTAAATGGTTTGGTTACAACTGTTTGTACATTCATAGTTTATCGTAATTTAACATACTGTATCTACATATCAGTTATCAGTTATCAGTTATCAATTTCTCTTAATTTTAACTTTTAACTTTTAACTTTTGACTTATATCAAATCCAGATAATTACTATATCCAAAGTCATTGCGACTGGAACGGAGTGGAAGGAAGCAATCTCGAGGGTTTAGGAGATGTCTTCCTGTCGTCGCAATGACGACTTTTCATCTGGACTTAGATATTACTTTTGCAAGAAATCTATTATTTCTGTTTTAATTTTTACACCAAATATGGCACCTTAGAAAAACTAATTTTTCGGTGTTGAGTAAATGTGCTTATAGTTAAATTAAGGTTAATAAAATTAATCATTATGTGTAGCTCTAAAAATATAAAACCTTAATAAAGAAACACCTGGTTGCGATCGCATAAGTGATAAAATTGTTTATCCTTTTTTTGATGCTTGAAAACCTTTTTAAATTATGAATCAAACCAAAATATTATTCATCGACTCCAAGGTAGAAAATTACAATCATCTAATCTCACAGGTTGACCCTCAGACAAAAGTAGTTATCCTACAACCTAATCAAAATGGTATAAACCAAATATCTAAAAATCTTGGTAAATGCTGTGATGTCGATACAGTTCATATTATTTCTCATGGGGCAAAAGGTTCTTTGTATTTGGGAAACAGTATCCTGAAAAACGACAATATTCATCTATATATTCAGAGTATTCAGCAGTGGGGTAAATGTTTATCTGCTGATGGGGAAATATTAATTTATGGTTGTCAGGTAGCAAGTGGTAAAGAAGGTAAAGATTTTGTCCGACAACTGCATCAACTCACAGGAGCTAATATTGCTGCCTCGGAAACACTGACTGGAAATGTTAACAAAGGTGGGAACTGGAATTTAGAAGTGATATTTGATCAACTCAAGTCTGGGTTAGCATTTACACCAGAAGTTAGGGCAAGTTATGCCGGAGTATTGGCAGATATTGTGGTGGATACAACTAATGATGTAGTAGATGATAGTGATGGTGTTACTTCTTTGCGGGAAGCAATAATTCAGGCGAATAGTACCCCAGAAGATGATACTATTCAACTGACAGCAGGAGCAACATATAATCTGACTATCTCAGGAAGTGATGAAGATGCTGCTGCTACAGGAGATTTAGATATTGTTGCTGGTGGTGGAGAAATAACAGTTATCTCTGAGGAAGAGGAAAAAGCTGTTATTGATGCTGAAGGTGAAGCGGGAATTAATGACAGGGTGTTTGATGTTTTGGAGGATAGCTCCCTCAAATTGGAAAATGTAGAAGTTACGAGGGGGTTTGTAACTGGTAGCTCTGGCGGTGGCATCTACAATTCAGGTACACTTACTATCACCAACAGCACTATTAGTGGTAATAAGGCCATAAATGATTATGGTACCTACTACTACACAAGCTATTACTACACAAGAATCAGTGGTGGTGGTATATATAACTCAGGCACAGTTAGTATCAGTAACAGCACTATTAGTGGTAATTCAGCATCTTTTGGTGGTAGTGGCATCTACAACACAGGTACAGCAAATATCACTGACAGCGATGTTAGTAATAATTACGGTCATAGTATAGGAAACTACTTAGGCACAGTTAGTATCAGTAACAGCACTATTAGTGGTAATTCAGCATATTTTGGCGGTAGTGGTATAGGAAACTACTCAGGTACAGCAAATATCACTGACAGCGATGTTAGTAGTAATTACGGGCTTGGTATAGGAAACTACTCAGGCACAGTTAGTATCAGTAACAGCAATATTAGTGATAATTCAGCATATTTTGGTGGTGGTATAAGAAACTACTCAGGCACAGTTAGTATCAGTAACAGCACTATTAGTGGTAATTCAGCATATTTTGGTGGTGGTGGTATCTCAAGCTATTATGGTAATACGACTATTAACAACAGCACTATTAGTGGTAATTCAGCATCCAATGGTGGTGGAGGGATTGATAATAGCGGAGGTACAGCCAATATCAGCAATAGCACTATTAGTGGTAATTCAGCATCCAATGGTGGTGGTATCTACAACTCAGGTATAGCAATCATCAGCAATAGTACCATTACTCGTAATGAAACTCCTTCCAACTTAGGAAGTGGTATTCTCCAAAAAGCAGGTTACCTTTATGATTTCACTAACTACACCTTCTTCACCTCTTACGCCAATACCACTATAACCTCCAGCATTATCTCTGGTAATATTAACAGTGACGTTGACTCCGCAGAAAGTAGCAATACTCTTATTAGTGGTGACAATAATCTAATTGGTACAGGTAATGCTATCAATGATTTCAACGGTGAAAACGACCAAACAGGTGTTGCCGATCCTCTACTTGGAGACCTAGCTGACAATGGTGGTAGCACTTTCACCCATTTGCCTTTCCCCAATAGTCCCGCTATTGATGCAGGTAGTAATCCCAACAACCTTGATACAGATCAACGAGGCGAGCCAAGGTTTGTAGGTGAAGGGGTTGATATTGGTGCAGTAGAATTGCAAACTCCACAAGAAATTACTGGCACTCCTAATGATGATCCCCTTAATGGTGCAGGTGGCAATGACACTATTATAGGTCTCGGAGGTCATGACACTATAGATGGTGGTGGTGGTGATGACCAAATTATTGGTAGTCGAGGTAACGACTCTCTGTATGGCAAAGACGGAAACGATACCCTCCAAGGTCGTCAAGATAACGACCATCTCTTTGGTGGTAATGGTAATGACTCTCTTGTTGGTGGTCAAGGTCGCGATCGTTTCAACGGTGGTACTGGTAACGACACCCTCACTGGTGGAGCAGGTGTTGATCGTTTTATTTTCAACACCAATCAAGAATTTACTCCAGAAGATATGGGAGTAGATACCATCACAGACTTTGCTCCTGAAAAAGATATAATTATGCTGGATAAAAGTACATTTACAGGTATTACCAGTGACTCAGGAACAGGTTTTAGTGTAGATACTGAATTTGCCATAGTTACTAGTGATTCTGATGCCGAGATATCTCCAGCATTCATTGTCTACAACATTAACAACGGCAGATTATTCTACAATGCTAACGGTACAGAGGCAGAATTTGGTAGTGGTGGTGAATTTGCTAATCTAACTAATACCCCATCTATTAGTGAGGATGATTTCTTCCTGAGAGGATAAAATCTTAACTTAAAATAATATTAGATTTTCATGTGGGTACACCACGTTAGAGACCTTCCATGGAAGGTCCCTACAAGGTTTTGGTTATGACTTGAGGTTATATCATGTGCCCCCTCCGGGGGAGCTACGAATTGCGGATAATCACTTATAATAAAGTATATGGTTTGTAGTAGGGCTTCAGCCCGAACTATAGATAGGGCTAAAGCCCTACTACGAACTTTAATTATATATAACTATTTAACCGAACATAATATTATACCTAAAAAGTGCTGTAGACAGTTATAGAAGAAAATGGTAGAAGTTTGGTAAAATTTTATAGCTATCCTCGAAAATCCTGTTAATTATGAATCAGACCAAACTATTGTTCATCGATTCCAAAGTAGAAAACTACAATTACCTCATCTCACAGGTTGACTCTCAGACCAAAGTAGTTATCCTACAACCCAATCCAAATGGCATAGAGCAAATATCTAAAAGTCTGAGTGAATGCTGTAATGTGGATACAGTTCATATTATTTCTCATGGAGCAAAAGGTGCTTTGTATCTGGGAAATAGTATCCTGAAAAATGACAATATCCATCAATATGCTGAGAATATTCAAAAATGGGGTAAATGTTTGTCTGCTGAAGCAGAAATATTGATTTATGCTTGTCAGGTAGCAAGTGGTAAAGAAGGTAGAGCATTTGTCCGACAACTGCATCAACTTACAGGAGCTAATATTGCTGCCTCGGAAACACTGACTGGAAATGTTAGCAAAGGTGGGAACTGGAATTTAGAGGTAATATTTGGTCAACTTAAGTCAGCATTAGCATTTCCCCCAGAAGTTAGGGCGAGTTATGGAGGAGTATTAGCAAATATTGTGGTGGATACTACTAATGATGTAGTAGATGATAGTGATGGTGTGACTTCTTTACGTGAAGCAATAATTCAGGCGAATAGTACCCCAGAAGATGACACTATTCAACTGACAGCAGGAGCAACATATAATTTAACTATTTCAGGGAGTGATGAGGATGTTGCTGCTACAGGAGATTTAGATATTGTTGCTGGAGGTGGAGAAATAACTGTTATTTATCAGGGAGGAGAACAAGCTGTTATTGATGCTGGGGGTCAAGCAGGAATCAATGACAGGGTGTTTCATATCCTGGAGGATGGTTCCCTAAACTTAGAAAATATAGAAGTCACAGGTGGGATTGTCAATGCTTCTGGTGGAGGTATCTGCAACGAAGGTGCAGTTAGTATCAGTAACAGTATTATTAGTGGCAATGAAACAAATTATATTGGTGGAGGTATCTATAGTTTATTTGGTATAGCCAGTATCAGCAATAGCACTATTAGTGGTAATTCAGCATATTATGGTGGAGGTATCTCAAGCTTATATAGTAATATCACTATTAACAACAGCATTATTAGTGGAAATTCTGCATCTTATGGCGGTGGTGGTATTAATAACCTAGTTAGCACAGCTAATATTAACAACAGCACTATTAGTGGAAATTCTGCATCTTATGGCGGTGGTATTGATAACTATTACGGTAATGTTAGTATCAATAGTAGCACTATTAGTGGCAACTCAGCAACTAGCGGTGGTGGCATAGAAAATAATGTTTACAGTAATGCGAGTATCAGTAACAGCACTATCAGTGGCAACTCAGCAACTAGCGGTGGTGGTGTTTTTAACCTGGGTACGGCAAATATTAGCAACAGTACCATTACTCGTAATGAAGCTGCTTCAAATCAAGGAAGTGGAGTTCTTCACCAACCATCTACAATTATTAATGATTATGGTGATTCCTACAGCTTTAATGCCTCTACTACTATTACGTCTAGTATTGTATCGGGTAATGTCAATACTGATGTTGACTCGGTAGAAAATAACAACAACTTTTTTACCAGTGGTGACAATAATTTGATTGGTACAGGTAATGCCACCGATATATTCAACGGTGACAACGATCAAACAGGTGTGACTGATCCTCTACTTGCAGATCTTGCTGATAATGGTGGTTCTACATTCACCCATTTACCTCTGCCCAATAGCCCCGTTATTGATGCAGGTAGTAACCCCAACTCACTTACCACAGACCAACGAGGCGAAGAGCGTTTAGTAGGCGAGGGGGTTGATATTGGTGCAGTAGAATTGCAAACTCCACTAGAAATTACTGGCACTTCTGAAAGCGAGCGCCTAAATGGTGCAGGTGGTAATGATACTATTATAGGTCTGGCAGGCGATGACACTATAGATGGCCGTGGTGGTGACGATCGAATTATTGGTAGTCGAGGTAACGACTCTCTGTATGGCAAAGACGGAAACGATACCCTCCAAGGTCGTCAAGACAACGATCACCTATTTGGTGGTAATGGTAACGACTCTCTTATTGGTGGCCAAGGCCGCGATCGCTTCAATGGTGGTAGTGGGAATGATACCCTGACAGGAGGAGCAAGTATTGACCGTTTTATTTTCAATACCAATCAAGAATTTACTCCAGAAGATGTAGGAGTAGATACCATCACTGACTTTGTTCCTGGAAAAGATATAATTCTGCTAGACAAAAGTACATTTACAGCTATTACCAGTGACTCAGGAACAGGCTTTAGTGTCAATGCTGAATTTGACATAGTTACCAGTGACTCTGATGCAGAAATTTCTCCAGCAGTTATTGTTTACAACAGCAACAATGGTAAATTATTCTACAATGCTAACGGTACAGAAGCAGAATTTGGTAGCGGTGGTGAGTTTGCTAATCTGACTAATATTGCATCTATTAGTGAGAATGATTTCTTCCTGAGAGGATAAAATCTCAACTTAAAATAATATTACAGTGGTTTTGATTTTGGTAGACCATAGTAGGGACTTTCCATGGAACGTCTCTACTGGTTTATGGTTGTGAGGTGAGGTCATCAATGTGAAAAGGGCTGTAAAATCCCCTACTTATAGAAAATTTGTTAAACTTGCTATTTAGGAGTAAAATCATGGTAAATTTGTGAAAAAATCACAGATATACCAGTTTAGCTATTATTTAAAATATTATGCTGATTGAATTCAGTGTTGGTAACTATTTATCATTTAAAGAAACTGTCACTTTAAGTATGGTGGCGACAAATGTTATTGCTAAGAATAAAAGTGTTGATGAAAATAATGTTTTTGATGTTGATGAAGAGTTAAGTTTGCTCAAAAGTGTTGCTGTTTATGGTGCTAATGCTAGTGGCAAAAGTAATTTGATTAAAGCGATGAATTTTATGCGTTGGTTTGTGCTGAATTCATCAAAAGAAACTCAGATAGAAGATGCTATTAATGTGGACGAGTTTAAATTAAGTACGGAAACGGAAGGAAAACCTTCTTTTTTTGAAATAGTCTTTATTTTAGAAGATAAATTATACAGATATGGTTTTGAAGTGGATGAAAAACAGGTAGTTTCTGAATGGTTATTTTATGTGCCAAAAGTGAGGGAAAGTAAGTTATTTGAACGGGATAAAAATGGTATCAAGATGAGTAGGGTTTTTAAAGAAGGAGAATTAATCAGTGATAAGACGAGAAACAATGCACTTTTTCTTTCTGTAAATTCTCAATTTAATGGCAAAATTTCTACAAGTATTTTGCGTTGGTTTATAGATGATTTGAATATAATTTCAGGACTAGATAGCAAGTTTTATCAAAAAATAACAGTTGAATATTTTCAAGATAGTGAATATAAAAATGAGATTGTTCAATTGATTAGAAAATGGGATTTAGGTATTGATGATATTGAAATTGATACAAAAGAAGTTTTACCAGAACAATTTCCTGATTTTGTTTCAGATGAATTTAGAAGACGTATGATCGATGCAGGAATGCAAATTGATGAAATTCAAACATTTCATAAACAGTATGACTCTGAAGGTAAAATGGTATCTATAGTAGTATTTGATCTTGAAGAAAATGAGTCAGAAGGAACTAAAAAGTTATTTGCTTTTGCAATCCCAATTTTGGAGAGTTTAAGCAACGGAGAAATTTTAATAATAGATGAACTTGATGCGAGATTACATCCCTTAATTACTCGTGAAATTATTGAGCTATTTAACTCTAATCAAACGAATCCTGAAAATGCTCAACTAATTTTTACAACTCACGATACTAACTTACTTAGTCATAAGATTTTCAGACGAGACCAAATATGGTTTACAGAAAAAAATCGGCAAGGGGCAACTGATTTATATTCTTTAGTTGAATACAAAGTCAGAAATGATGCAAGTTTTGAAAGTGATTATATTAAAGGTAGATATGGAGCCATACCTTTTCTTGGAGATTTAACAGAATTATTTGAAAAAAATGGCTAAAAAAAAGCATCTGGTAAAAATTATCAAAGTTCTAGGAATGGGAAAAGTCAATACAATCGCTCAAGAAATAAAAAAGTAGCAAAACGAGAAATTAAACAGCGTTTTTTAATAGTTTGTGAGGGAACAAAAACAGAACCAAATTATTTTAAAAGTTTTCCTGTTCCTAAAGATGTAATTGATGTGGAAGGCGTTGGTAAAAATACGATTAGCTTAGTTAAAAAAGCTCTAAGAATTAAACAAGAAGATGGTGACTATGATAGAGTTTGGTGTGTATTTGACCGTGATTCATTTCCGGTCAAAAATTTTGAGGAAGCAATAAAATATGCTAAAAAGAATGATATTCAAGTTGCATATTCCAATCAGGCTTTTGAAGTTTGGTATTTATTACATTTTGATGATTATCATATCCCAACGTGTCGCACAGACTATGAAGAAGCTTTGACAAAAAAATTAAATAAAGATTATGAGAAAAATAGCAAGGAAATGTACGAAATATTGGTTAGTAGACAACCCCAAGCAATTCAGAATGCAGAGAAATTATTAGAAGAATATAATCCACCTAATCCTCCTAAGGATAATCCTTCTACAACAGTACATTTATTAGTTAAAGAACTCAATAAATTTATTCGTAAATAGGTGTGGAGCGATCGCTACAATAATCTAATTGAATTACTAAAAATATTCTTCAATCAGCAAAATCGACTCCTTTATATATTTCTAACTCTTTCCTTAACCGCTCTAACTCACATTCCGAACGTCAAGTTGTAACATTAAAAGTAGTATAAAAAAACGGTAGCTTGGTAAGTATTTATACTATATGTATCCTATTCATTGACCTTTCTCAGGAGTCAGATTCTCGGGAAAATATTAACTCACATTCCGCACTTCTTAACATTTAATTGATAAATAAATTTTATACTTCGGCTAATATCATTAGCCAGTAATTGTTTCAGCATTTCAAAATTGCAATACTTATGCCGAACTTTCAATTTCCTGTAATACCTCTACCAAAGTAGGAGCATTTGAGGAAATAACATTATCTTCACTTCCATCATGTTTATGATGAGGAAAATTTGGCAAATTTAGCTTTTTATGATGTCTAGTATTGTCATAACGAAAAATCAAGTTTTTGGAGGCAGTCATATATTGATATGCATACATACCACGATTGATGATTGTTTTAACATTTACAAATTCACGCCAATAAAGAATAGAACCATCTATAAAACTTATTTCACCTACAATAAAACCTCGATAATCTCCTCGTTCATCAGATGTAATACTGAATGAAGTGACTAATGAACAAGAGTTAATTACTTCACGAATTTCTTGAATGTAATCCTTAATTAACAAACTCAACCACCTTTAAATTTTCTACTTCTTCACAGAGATTTTTCAGCATCCAAGATTCTCCAATCCATTCGTCTAATTCTAGGGTTTCTGTAAATTCATCATTTTCATATCTTCTGAGAAATTCTTCTGTAGATAACTGATATTTAGTCTCAAATTCCTGCAATCTTTGTTTGGTTCGTTCAATACCATCAGACAAAGACTGTAATTCTTTTTCTACTGCTGCTTTTAATAAAATTTTTAATGATTCTGGATGCTGGCATTTAATTTTAAGTTCTGGCATTCTGATTATCTCCTTTAAAAGTAACTGTAGGTTGGGTTTCGTTCCTAAACCCAACCTACGGCTATCATTTTGATAGTCTATATAGAAAACTCTATTAGTTCTGGGTCATTTAAAAAATCTTCAGCAGTTTTAGTTATTGATGCTGTTAATAATTTATGACGCTCCTTTATAGGCAAACGAGCAATTTCTTTGAGGGATAACTGATTTTTAGAATCAACTTCAGATAGTTTTAACTTATATTGAATAAACTGAATAAAGTCTAGCACTTCCTATTATTTTTCAGGTGGTAATAATTTCAGATTATCTAGAACTTCTTGTTCAATATTATTATTTGTTATTGCTGTCATAAAATAATTTCCAACTGATAGGAAAGGTGAGCAATATGCTCACCCTAAATTAAACTACATCAAACTACGCACTAAAATATTTCGCCACTGGATGATAAGTAATAATTGCCGTAGTAGACTGCTCAGGATACAACTGCTCGCTCTCATCCATATACATATCAATCCTTTTCACATCCAACAAGTCTAACTGCTTATACTGATCCTGCATGTTCGGGCAAGCGGGATAACCGAAACTATAACGGGAACCTTGATAACGCTGTTTCAGAATATCCCTGATATTATCCGCATCCTCTGCACCGAAACCTAACTCCCGACGAATCCGAGTGTGTAACCATTCTGCCATCGCTTCCGCAGTTTGTACCGCCATACCGTGGAAATACAAATAATTTGTATACTCATCAGCAGCAAACAACTTCTGAGCAAACTCAGTCGCTATTTCTCCTACTGTTACAGCGTGCATCGGGAACACATCAATAATTCCGGAATCCTTGGGAGCAAAGAAGTCTGCAATACACAACCGTCGTCCTGACTTTTGCCGTGGAAATTCAAAACTGGTGACAACTTTTGTTGCCTTTCCAGTCTGAGTCACTTCCTCTGAGTCATAAATGAAAAGTGTATTTCCTTCTGCTTGACAAGGGAAATAACCATAAATTGCTTGGGGATACAGCAACTTCTCATTAATTACCCGTGATTTCCAATTTTCCAGAATCGGATAAACCTTTTCTGCTAAAAATTCATTATATTCTTCCCGTGGTTGCCCTTGGGGTTTGCGGAATTGCCATTGCCCTGCCATCAACGCTTGCAAGTCTAAATACCAGAATAATTCCTCGAATGGCATATCTTCTGGTTGTAATAACTTAGTTCCCCAGAATGGAGGAGTCGGGCGAGGGATATCTACTGCTACATCATCAGAACGCCGAGTATCTACCACAAAAGGTTCAGCAGGTTTAGTTTCCTCTTTTTCTTCAGATTTAACTTCGGTAGCAGCTTTACCATTACCATTACCGTTTTCGTCGGCAAACTCACCTAAAAATCCTTGGATATCATCCCACTTATTTTCTGATTTTGCTGGCATCAACTTATCCATGAAATTCAAGTCAGAAAAGGCATCCTTACCGTAAACTACTTTACCTTTGTAGGTATTTTGGCAATCTTGATGAACGAATTTAGGTGTTAGTGCGGCACCACCTAAAATCACCGGAACAGTAATACCTTCTTGGTTAAATGTTTCCAAATTATCTTTCATAAATGCGGTTGACTTCACCAATAAACCACTCATGGCGATGCAGTCAGCATTATGTTCTCGGTAGGCAGCAATTATATTATCAACTGGTTGTTTAATTCCTAAGTTAACTACCCGATAACCGTTGTTGGAAAGAATGATATCCACGAGATTTTTACCAATATCGTGAACGTCTCCTTTCACAGTTGCAATAACGAAAACTCCCTTAGAATTATCTTCACCAGCCTCCTCTGCTTCCATGAAAGGTTGTAGATAAGCAACTGCTGCTTTCATAGTTTGAGCAGACTGCAATACAAATGGTAATTGCATTTGCCCGGAACCGAATAATTCTCCTACTACTTTCATGCCATCTAATAAATAGACGTTGATAATATCTAACGGCGGATATGCTTCTAAAGCTTTAGCTAAAGCATCTTCTAAACCGATACGTTCCCCATCAATAATATGTTGTTTTAAACGTTCTTCAATTGGTAAATTTTGTGTGGCAGAACGGTCTTTTTTAGTTGTTTTACCCTGGAACATTGTTGTTAATTCAGCCAGAGGATCGTAAGTACAAATATCCCCATCAAATTCCCGTTGGTCATATATTAGTTTCCGACAAACTTCTTGCTGTTCTGGTTCAATTTTTGACATGGGTAAAATCTTACTAGCACTAACAATAGATCCATCCAAACCTACTGCCATTGCTTCATGCAAAAATACAGAGTTCAACACTTGTCTTGCTGCGGGATTTAAACCGAACGAAATGTTAGAAACCCCAAGCATTATATGACATTCTGGTAACTCTTCTCGAATCCTTTTAATAGATTCAATTGTGGCTTTTCCATTTTCCCTATCCTCTTCAATCCCTGTAGAAACTGGCAAAGCTAAAGTATCAAAGAACAATTCACGGGCAGGAATCCCATATTCTACTGCTGCATCATAAGCTCGTTTTGCTATTTCAAATTTCTTATCCGCCGTCCGCGCCATTCCATCCTCATCGATGGTTCCAACTACCACACCAGCACCATATTTTTTCGCCAATTCTAATACTTTGAAAAAACGAGGTTCTCCATCTTCATAGTTAGTAGAATTGAGCAAACATTTACCGCCAGCAACTTTTAAACCAGCCTCCATTTTTTCCCATTCAGTCGAGTCTAACATCAGAGGCAAATTAACATTTGTGACTAAGCGAGATGCTAATTCGTGCATATCTTTAACCCCGTCGCGCCCCACATAATCAACGTTAACATCAAGAATATGTGCCCCTTCTTTTACCTGAGATTTTGCCAAGGCAACTAAACCATCCCAGTCTTCATTATTTAATAAAGTTCGACATTTTTTAGAGCCACTAGCATTCAGTCTTTCCCCAACAATTAAAAAGGAGTTATCTTGTTCGTAAGTTTCGGAAGAATAGATGGAAGCTGCTGATGGAACATACTTATACTCTCGTTCTTTTGGTGTGAGAGTTTGAGTAATTTCAGCTAATGCCTTAATATGGTCTGGACGAGTACCGCAACAACCGCCGATAACCTGTACTCCCAGGTCTTCAACGAAGTGCATTAATGCCATTTTCAACTCTATAGGAGTTAATTTGTAGTGAGCTTGTCCGCCGATATTTTCTGGCAAACCAGCATTAGGAATACAAGAAATAACAAAAGGGGAATTTTCTGACAAATAACGAATATGTTCCTTCATTAAATCAGGACCAGTGGCACAATTTAATCCTAAAATATCAATAGAATAAGGCTCTAAAATTGTCACAGCAGCATTAATTTCTGAACCTACTAACATAGTGCCAAAAGCTTCCATAGTTACTGACACCATGATCGGGCGACGTTCACCTTTTTTTGCAAAAGTTTCTTCTATACCATTTAAAGCAGCTTTTATTTGCAAAACATCCTGACAAGTTTCCACAAGAAATAAATCTACTCCCCCATCCCAAAGACCTTCTGCTTGTTCTGCAAAACCATCTTTTAAGGTGTCAAAATCAATATGTCCGAGGGTAGGTAATTTTGTTCCTGGTCCCATTGAACCAGCCACAAATCGAGGCTTTTCTGGGGTAGAAAATTCCGCAGTAACAGACTTTGCTAATTCCGCTGCTGTTTTATTTAGATAATAAGCTTGGTCTGATAAATCGTATTCTGCTAAGACAATTTTTGTCCCACCAAATGTGTCAGTTTCTATCACATCCGCACCTGCTGCAAGGAAATCTCGGTGGACCTTAGCTACGGCTTCTGGCTTAGTATGGACAAGATATTCGTTACAACCTTCATACTCTGCACCGCCGAAATCTTCAGCGGTTAGTTCTTGGACTTGTAGGTTAGTACCCATCGCCCCATCAAAGACAATTACTGGGCGTTCTGGACTATGGAGACGATTTAAAAATGAGCTGTTCATCATTGTGTGTTTATATTTTCTTTAGGTGTTAATATTTATACTACTCTTTTCAGAGTTTGAAAGCAATTTATTTTCTCTATGATAATATGTATTTTGGGGTGTTAAGTAAGTAAGCATAGATAAATATCAAATTAACAAACAGATGTCGTATGATAGGAATTATCTATTCCCTATTGCTAAATAAGCGGTTTCTTCTCTTATGTTTTTTGTGTTTTATTTTAATCTATCTACTTATAGCAATTATCAATATATTGTACAAACTTAAATAATTACCAAAATTTACTTAAATTTCTTTAAATAAGAGTTTACTAACTAATGATTTATAACTGCAAAAATAGAAACTTATTTATTAGTCAAAATACTGTGTTGTTGAGCAAATACAATCAATTTTTTATCTATAAGACTTACCCAAATAAACCCAGTTGCTAGGACAAATATTTGGTTGGAACAAAATAATAGACATCTAGGAAAAAACCAAGTTTCTGGGTGCGGGTGCTTTATTAATTGATAATGAATAATTACTTCTAGTTAAAACTGTACTTAATTGAATCTAAAGATATCTTATTTCTTTTCTCTTAGGCGATTAGACATGGTGTACTTCGGAGCGGCTCTGCAAGAGCGGGAAACCTAGTACCGCTACGCGGAAGTCAGAATTGAGAATTCAACCCACCCCTAACCCAACCCACCCCTGCCCCTCCCAGGAGGGGAAGTCATATCAAATCCGGTAGCATCGATGTAATTAGATTAAAGAGTGTGGCGAGGGTGGGGAGTGTGGGGAGATGGGGATATCTAGAAAGATTTACCAATAGCTGAAGATGGAACATTTTTTTATACCGAATTAAGCGGATTTGATATCATAAGTTTTGATTGGTAAGGCTTTGAGTATTTTGTCACTGGTAACATATTTCCGTCATCCTGCACTAGCCATCCCATCCTAAAGTCATGCTGCCTGTTGCCTCCTCCGGAGGAGCTGCGTTTTTTCCTGACGGAATCCTCCGCATTCATGTCGGCGACAGCCGAAACATATCGCGCAGTGAAACAGAGGAGCTGCTTCTTGCAGAGGAGCTTCACTAACGCTTTTCATGTCGCGTAGAGAAACACTTTTTATGTCGGCGACAGCCATTAGCGTTTGCAGTAGCATTCTGATAGGAAAGCTTTGCGCTAGCAAAACGAAGTTGTGCGGAACGCTAAACGCAAATTACCGTTTTTTCTGTTGAAATAGAAGCCTTTAAACCGAATTCATTAATTATCAATTATCTATTATTCATTGGTAAGTTATGATTTATTTTTGTTCAAAATAATTGCGTCTAAAACTCCACCTTTTAAGGGGAAATATCTTTGGAGGGTTGCTCACAGATCCTTGTTACAAAAACAACTTCTAACTTCTGACTTCCTTAACGTTGCTATGTTGTAATTTTCCCTAAGTTTATGTTTTATACCATCATTGAAAACATAATTTTATGAATAATAATTTTATGAATAATTAAGAGTAATTAAAAGATTTTACATGAGATGTTCCTTAAATTGGGTATAATACCAAATATCAAAAATTTTACTACATCTGATTGGCTGCGTAACTTTGGGAGGTTTGGGAAAGGTAAATGATAGGAATAACCTACACTAAATGACTGAATAACCCTCAAAAACAGAATTTGAATCTTGCTAATTACTTGAATGTTGAGGTTTCACGGAAGTATAGCGTTACTGGTAAATGGTATTAACCCCGACGGTATTCAAACTGTCCAGAATTAATTGGGGTAAATCTCTATATTCTTAAACTTAAAATATGACCCACAACCTACAACCTTATTCAATAGAAATGAATATCAGATATCATAAAAATTCGGTATTATAAAGAATACAGAAAAGTTTTGTGATGCAAATATAGGTATTGTGATACCAATTCACTTTAAAGATGTAACAAATAATTTCAAACTTTTAGATGTGAAATAATTTCCTGAAATTACTGTAGCGTTAAAGTTTTGAGTCTACAAAATCTTAATTTTGACTGTCATATGTGTGTCTTACATTCTGTTCGCGAAGCATTTCCGTAGGAAATGGGGACCTCAGAATTACGCACTTGCTTTTAACTTCCTTTAAACGTTATGGGTATCTCATACAAATTTAATTTTTTAACAAGTTTTTGATAAAAATTATATTACTCCAAAGCTTGCACATTTAATATCATTAATAATCATGCTGATTAATTTTACTTAGTAATAAATATTTTTAAAAAAACCGATGATTTTATTTAAGAACAAAGAATGAAAAAGCTATGACTAGAATTGAGCAACTACCACAAATTAAAATTTGGCAAAAGTTAAAATTTTGGTGGCAAAATAACCAAACAGATAAGAAATCAACTCGCAACTTTATGTTACGTTTATTAGTCGGTAGTACAACTGTATTAGTAAGTATTTCTGCTTTTTATAGCTATAAAGTTGTGCGAAATTTAATTCTAGATAATTTAAAAGAAAATGCTTTGTTGGAAGTACAGTTAGGAGTAGATAAAGTCGATCAATGGTTAGCTACCAGAAAAGTCGAAACATATACTACTGCTAATACTCCTACTTTCCGAACTATGAACTGGTCAGTAGTAAGACCTTTCTTACAGTCTAAACAATCGGAATCTGAAGATTTTTTCTTTTTTGCAATGATTAATCCTGATGGTTCGTACTATACCAGTAAAGTAGGTAAGGCCAAAGCCAATATCAAAGACCGCAAGCATATTAAACTAGCAATGGCTGGTAATGTCAATCTTTCCGATCCGGTAATTTCTCGTACCCTAAATGTTCTGATGGTTTTCGTCGCTGCTCCTGTTTGGTCAGACTCTGATAATACCAAACAGCCAATCGGAATTATGGCAGGTGCTATTCCGGTAGACCGAATGAGGGAAGTAGTGAATAGTTTGAAATATGGCCCTAACAGTTATGCCTTTGCTCTTAATTCTCAAGGAAAGACAATATTTACCCCTCAGCAAGATATAAACAGCAATGGTCAAGAACCAATTCCCAATTTTTTGTCATCCGAAAACCTTAACGAGCAGAATATTGCCAGAAAAATGGTTGCCAAGGAAAAGGGAATAGAATTAGTAGAAATAGATCGGCAAAAATTCTATATTGCCTATATTCCCATTCAAGAAGCAGATTGGTCTGTTGGGTTAATCATTCCTAGAGCAAATATTGAATCTCAACTAAGACCATTAAATCTGATGGCGGTGGTAGTGATCGGTTTAACTGTGACAATGATTATAGTTTTGCTCAAGGTACAGTCATTTGAGCAAAAGCAACTTAAAAAGACAAAAGAAGCTGCAGAAATTGCTAACCAAGCCAAAAGTGAGTTCCTTGCTAATATGAGCCATGAGTTACGCACCCCTCTCAATGGCATTCTCGGTTATACTCAAATTCTTAATCGTTCTCATTCTTGGGGCGAAAAAGAAAGTAACGGCATTGAAATTATTCATCAATGTGGTAACCACTTGTTAACTCTGATCAATGACGTTCTGGATATTTCCAAAATAGAAGCTCGGAAACTCGATCTGCAATATTACGATTTTCATTTTCCTTCTTTCTTGCAAGGAGTTGTAGAAATTATTCGGATAAAAGCAGATCAAAAAGGAATTCAGTTGATTTATCAAGCAGAACCCAACTTACCTCAAGGTATAATTGCAGACGAAAAACGCTTGCGCCAAGTTTTAATTAATTTATTAGGTAATGCAGTCAAATTTACAGATGCAGGTAAAGTAGTTTTTCAAGTGAATATGGATGATTTGAGTCAGAGTACAGAATTATCTGATAGTAGCCAGGAGATAATATCTACTCCTGACTTGCATCCATCTATAACAATAAAGTTTCAAATTCAAGATACGGGGGTTGGTATTCCAGAAAATAAGATTGATACCATCTTCAACCCCTTTGAACAAGTAGGAGACCAAGTTAAGCAGTCTCAAGGAACAGGATTAGGGTTAGCTATTAGTAGTCAAATAGTGAAACTCATGGGTTCACAGATTAAAGTAGAAAGTCAGTTGGGTGTTGGCAGTACATTTTACTTTGCAGTTAAATTGCCTCTGAGTCGTGATTGGGCGCAGTCAGTTTCTCATGTAGAGGGACAACAAATTATTGGTTACGAAGGAAACCCAAAAACTATTCTAGTTATTGACGATCGCTGGGAAAATCGTTCTGTACTGATTAATTTGCTGCAACCTATTGGTTTTATTACTGCGGAGGCAGAAAATGGTGCTGAAGGATTAGCTCAAGTAGCGCAACTTAAACCAGATTTAACTATTACAGATTTATATATGCCAGTGATGGATGGTTTTAAGATGGTCAGGCAATTACGCGAATCTGATGAACTAAAGTATTTAAAGGTGATTATCTCTTCAGCTTCTGTATCGAATATAGATCGCCAATACAGTCTTGATGCTGGGGGGGATGATTTTCTCCCTAAACCTGTAAATGCAGAGGAATTGTTTAAGATGATAGAAGCACATTTAGAAATTGAATGGAAATATGCTCAAACAGAAAATATTGAAAATATGCAGGTAATACCTCAATCATCAGTTTCAGATGTAGCTGGTGATAATTCTAAAATTATATTTCCACCACCAGAGGAGTTAGAAATATTACTGGACTTAGCAAGAAGAGGGAGCCTGAAAAAATTGACTGAAAGAGCTCAAAAAATTCAGCAACTAGAGCCAAAATATATTCCTTTTACTGAACCGATTTTACAGTGGGCAGATGATTTTCAAGCCGATCAAATAGAAGATTTTTTAATGGATTTTTTAGATAATAAGGAGTAAAGTAATGTTAAGCTCACCCAGTTCAGAATATATTTTAGTTATAGATGATACTCCAGCTAATCTGAAAGTAATAGTTCAAACTTTAACTGATGAAGGGTATGAAGTTAGCACAGCAATTAGTGGCGAACGAGGGTTAAAGCAAATTTCTTATGACTTACCCGATTTAATTTTACTAGATATACAAATGCCTGGTATTGATGGATTTGAAACTTGTAAAAGGTTAAAGGAAAATCCGGAAACTAAAGACATTCCCATAATTTTTATGACTGCTCTTTCAGACAGTAAAAGTATAGTTAAAGGTTTTAGTTTGGGAGCCGTAGATTATATTACTAAACCATTTCAAGCAGTTGAAGTTCTTGCCAGAGTAAGAACTCACATACATTTACAACAGTTAAGAAAGAATCTAGAAAAAGAAGTAGCTAAGAAAACTAATGAACTTACTCAAGCTTTAGAAGAGTTAAAAGCATCTCAAGCACAATTGATTCAAAAGGAAAAAATGTCGGCACTGGGAGAATTAATGGCTGGAATAGCCCATGAATTAAATAATCCTATTGGTGCAATTTCAAATAATTCTCAACATCTGGAAAGCTATATTAAAGATATTCTCCATTTCCTATTTCTTTATCAAAAGTATTATCCTAATCCTGCTGAAGAAATAATTGAAAATGCTGAAGATATTGATTTAGATTTTTTGATTCAAGATTTACCTAATCTTATTACTTCAATGAAGGCAGGTTCCGAAAGGATTAAATTTTTAACTACATCTTTACGCACATTTTCTAGAAGTGAATTAAATAACGATAAAAAAGTTAGTTCTGCCGTCCATAACCATATTGATAGCACTCTATTAATTCTGAATCATCGTCTGAAATCCAACAAGGATCGTTCAGCCATTGAAGTATTAAGAAAATATGGGGATGTGCCTGAGATTAAATGTTTTCCGGGACAATTATCCCAGGTATTTATGAACCTGATTTCTAATGCTATTGATGCTATAGATGAGTTGGTTAAAAAACCAGAATTTTCTAAGTTTAAATTCCAGCCTCAAATTACAATCTATAGTGGAATAAATCAGGATCAAACAGGAGTAATGATTAGAATTAAAGATAACGGTGTGGGAATGTCAGAAGAAGTTAAGGCAAAAATTTTTGATAAGCTTTTCACAACTAAAGCTGTAGGTAAAGGTACAGGTTTAGGATTGTCTATTGCTTATAAAATTATGGTAATAAATCATAGTGGTAAGCTTTGGTGTGAGTCAACTTTGGAGCATGGTTCAGAATTTATTTTGGAATTGCCAATAAAATAAAGTCAAAAGTCAAAAATCATAATTTATAAAAATTAGTTATCTATCAAATATTTTCTATTTTTAGCAAACATTGATTAAACTTGTATAAAAACTAATAGTGTCACAATTCAGCTATTAGCTGTCAGCAGGAAATGCTTACCTAAAACCTACCAACAAAATATTATGGATTTTTACATTGTAGACGTATTTGCTGAAACTAAATATACTGGTAATCAATTAGCTGTATTTACTGGTGCTGAAGTAGCTAATCTTTCTGATGAGGAAATGCTGCAAATTGCGAGAGAGATGAATTATTCGGAAACTACTTTTATTCTCTCTTCTGAACAACGAAATGGTGGTTATGATGTGCGAATATTTACTCCAGCTAAAGAATTGCCTTTTGCGGGGCACCCAACTTTAGGGACTGCCTACATTATTCAGCGAGAAATTATTCAAAATCAGGTGGAACAAGTAGTTTTAAATTTGGCAGTAGGACAAATTCCTGTGAGTTGGAAAGATAATGTTTTATGGATGCGTCAGAATGTACCGACTTTTGCTGAAAAACATGAAGTTGAAACTTTAGCAGAAGTATTAAATGTACAGATAGTTGATATTGATACGAGATTTCCTATTCAGGAAGTTTCAACAGGGATGCCTTTTGTAATTGTGCCTTTAAAAACTTTAGCAGATTTGAAAAAAGCCAAGGTTAATTTAGATAAATATTATCAGTTTATTCAAACAGTAAAGGCGACAGAAATTTTGATATTTTCCCCAGAGACATACAAGAGTATTAATGATTTAAGCGTAAGAATGTTTGCACCCTATTTAGGAATTACTGAAGATCCGGCAACTGGCAGTGCTAATGGTTGTTTAGCAGGGTATTTGGCTGAGTATAATTATTTTAATCGGAGCAAAATTGATATTAGGGTAGAACAAGGATATGAAATTAATCGACCATCTTTATTATTGTTGCAAGCTGAGAAAAAAGCAGAGGAAATAGAAGTATTTGTGGGTGGAAATGTTGTGATGGTTGCTCAAGGAAAATTTGTTTATTGAAAGGAAGAAGGAGTTCAATAATTGATAATTGATAATGGATAATTGATAATTACCTCTCCCTAAAAGCTATCCCTTACCCATAACTCCTGAAAGCCTTGTGTGGAGAAGGGGAGTAGGAAGCAGGAGAGAAAGGAGAAAGAATCATAGTAGCTAAGTAAAACTACTGGAATTATCAAAAAAAATCTTCTTTTTCATATTACTCTTTCCTCCTTCTTACTTCTACCATTGGTAACAAAAATTCATTAAATTCGTATTAATTATGAGTCAATGTCTGAATCCTAACTGTCTAAATCAAAATCCACCAAACACAAACTTTTGCCAAAAATGCGGGTCAAAATTGCTTTTGGCCGAACGTTATCGCGCTGTAAAAATTATCGGTCAAGGTGGTTTTGGTAGAACTTTTCAAGCAGTAGATGAATTTAAACCTTCTCAACCATTTTGTGTAATTAAACAGTTTTTTCCTGACGCTCAAGGAACGGAAAATCTGGAAAAGGCAGCAGAATTATTTGCCCAAGAAGCAGTTAGGTTGGAAAGTTTAGGAAAACATCCTCAAATTCCCGAATTATTGGCATTTTTTACTCAAGATAATCGTCAATATTTAATTCAAGAATTGATTGAAGGGCAAAATTTACAGCAGGAATTAGAAACAGTAGGTCAGTTTAATGAAACTCAAATTTTAGAGTTATTAAATGATTTATTGCCAGTATTAGAATTTATTCACTCTCAACAGGTAATTCATCGGGATATTAAACCGGAAAATATTATTAGACGACCCAACTCTTCCCAGAAAAAAGGACAGTTAGTATTAGTAGATTTTGGAGCAGCTAAATATGCAAATCCTAATACTTTGGCAGTGACAGGAACGGTTATTGGTTCTGCTGGATATGCTGCGCCGGAACAAGCTGTGGGAAAGGCAATTTTTGCTAGTGATATTTATAGTTTGGGGGTAACTTGTATCCATTTGTTGACTCAAGTTGAACCGTTTGAGTTGTTTGATGTGAGTGAAAATGATTGGGTTTGGCGAGATTTTTTAGCTTCTTCTATAAGTGATGATTTGGCTAATATTTTAGATAAGATGATTGTCGGAGCAACTAAGAAAAGGTTTCAGTCAGTAGGCGAAATTTTGGCATTGATTAAACCTGATATTTTTGATTCTTCAAAACCCGAAAAACAGGTCAGTGATTTTTCTCCTTCTGCGTCTATTCCAGAAGTAGAATTAAGTTCCGAAGTGGGAATAGATTATGCTGATTTGCGAGATTTTTTGGCTGCTAAGAAGTGGCGGGAAGCAGATATAGAAACCGCAAGGTTAATGTTAGAAATAACTCACCAAGAAAGTCAGGGTAGATTAAATGTTCGTTCAATTGATAATTTTCCCTGCACTGATTTACAGACTATTAATCAACTTTGGGTAAAATATTCAAATGGTAAGTTTGGCTTTTCTGTGCAAAATGAGATTTGGGAAAGTTTTGGTACTCAAACCTTTTATTTAACTTATGAGAAATTAGGCGATCGCTTGGGTTGGCATTCAATTTTAGGTTGGACTAACTACGATAATTTAATATTTGATTTGGAGAAAGCACCGGATGGTCATTTACCTGCTATGTTTGCTATGAGTGGGAATTGGGTATGGTTTATGGAGTTAGGAAAGTTATATTCCACTCTGGGAAAAAGACTCAAAAATTGTGAAATATAGGTGGTCTTGTATATATATTGATTTATTGTGGAGAAAGGGAACAGGGAAGAATAATTAATAATTTATGTATAAGAATTGATTTTACTTTTGATTTTTGCAGATGTCTATTGCGTATAGAGCAATAGTAAGTTCATTTACTGAAGCACCCAACCGGAGGTGATGGGCGGCAAATTTTTCTTCTATTGCGTATAGAGCAATAGTAAGTTCATTTGCTGAAGCACCCCGCCGGAGGTGATGGGTGGTGAGATTTTTCTTCTATTGCGTATAGAGCAATAGTAAGTTCATTTGCTGAAGCACCCCG
>NZ_JBNHER010000080.1:84481-91933 GCF_050015975.1 Dapis purpurea BLCC-M126
GTGAGATTTTTCTTCTATTGCGTATAGAGCAATAGTAAGTTCATTTGCTGAAGCATCCTGCTAAAGGTGATGGATGGGAAGTTTCTCTTCTATTGCGTATAGAGCAATAAGAAGTTCATTTGCTGAAGCACCCCACCGGAGGTGATGGGTGGTCAAATTTTTCTTCTGTTGCGTATAGAGCAATAGTAAGTTCATTTGCTAAAGCACCCCACCGGAGGTGATGGGTGGGTGGCGAAGTTTCTCTTCTATTACGTCAAGTTCAAAATAGTGGAAGATATTTTTAACTAAAAGCTTTGAAAAATCAGCATCTTACCATTTTCCTACAGTAACATTTAAGGCTTGACGCGCCACTACTGGATCTATCCCAAATACTTCGCACCCTCCCCACACTTTCCACAGTCCTCTACTTCCTAATTACATAAATTTACTGCCTTTCGGCCAACCATATAGCTGTAATCTGTAGAAAAAGTTGGGGAACAAAGCAAACAAATATTTAAAAATCTTAAACCCTAAAGGCTCATCATAAGTTCCTACCCATTGCTTACTATTCTCAATCCAATTAACTATTGTTTCAGCGACCTTATCTCCAGATGGAGCAGAATTAACTCTATTTGCTCGAATCTTATAAGCCTTATCATTCAAACGATTCACTGGTGCCCAAGCAAATTTACCAGAAATCGCACCAGGGCGATACAAGCGTAGGCGAATCATATTCTTACTAGAATGATAAACAATCGGTCCGACACCAGACCAAAAATAATGTAAAGCTATTTTACCAGAATGATAAACAGGTCCGAAACAGGAAGGACTCCCATCTGCAATTGAACCAATGGCAATTACATCTAAAGGTCTACTCGGAGTTAACTTTGCTACTTCAGTAGCAACAACTGCAGGCCAAGAAAAATTAACTCTATTCATGGACTCTACTAACTCAATTACAGGGATGCCACCCTCTCCCACTTCAGTCTCAATTTGACCAGCATTTAAAATTACTACATCTGGGTCATATTCAAATAGTTTTTTGGCATCCTCAATAGTTTCTTGGGGAGAAACACATAACTCATCAAAAAAATCTCCCTCCAAATTAGGTTGACGAGTCACTCCAACAACTCGCCATCCCCTTGACTTATAAAGTTTACCCATCGCACTACCTAAAGTGCCAGAAATTCCAGTAATTACAACAGTTTTCATTATTTAGAATTTAGAATTTAGCGCAGCTTAACGCACCGTTTTTTAGGAAAGCTTAACCTACTTATACTAAAAATGAAATGATTAATTGGAACCTCTCCCCCAGCCCCTCCCCTGCAAGGGGAGGGGGGCAAGAAGGAGGCGAAATTTATTACTTGTCTGTAGTAGATAAGTACCTGAAAAAAAATATTTACATACTTGGGTTATTCTGTGAAAATGATATTAACCTATTGGACAGATTGGACAATTATTATGCTTAGGTGCGTTACGACAGATTGTTAAGAAGCTCTCAAGCTTACCATTTTAGCCGTCTAATGCACCCTACTGGACTGACACAGCTAAAATGACTGGGATTTGGATTTGTCATTGCGAACGACAGTGAAGCAATCTTTAGAGAGTTTCCTATTGCAGAATTTAAGATAAAACAGTCAACTACTGGGATGAAACGGTCCACTACTCGATTGTTTCTAATGGCGGGGGAATGCATTAGAAAATGGGGGGTGGGGGAATGTAATGACGACGGGGTGATGGCGTGATTATGAAAAAGGCTAATGCACTATTTTAGGTGCAACGGTCCACTAATAAACTGTTTCATCTTTGGAAAGGTGCAATAGAAAAGCGTCTGGAGATTGCTTCACTGTCGTTCGCAATGACAAATCAAAAACAAAAAAATAAAATATTACATTTTATCTAATATATACTGAGGTCAAAAACAATCCTATAAAACCCGCCCCTAATACGTCTACGATTTCCTTTCGATTTTCTCCCCCACCCTCAAAGCATTAGCCGCAATAGTCAAAGCCGGACTTACCCCCAAAGCATTCGGCATAAACCCACCATCCACAACAAAAACATTTTCATGGCCATGTAAACGACAATCTTTATCAAGTACAGAAGTATTAGGATCTGTACCAAACCGAGTCGTACCTACCTGGTGGGATGTATGAATATCATCCTTATCACCCGTTGCTCCAAAAGATAATACTGCTCCTGCTAACTGAAATACCTTTTTTAACTTCTTCTTATAGTATTTTGAACGATAAACATCATAAGGATGAAATTTGTGGAATAGACGAATTTTCCCATCCTTACCTAGTTCTATCCGATTTTCTTCTTGGGGTAAATCTTCGACAATACCAGTTATTGCCAACATTCGCTTGAGAATAAATTCGGCAATAGGTTTTGGTATTGGTACAGGGAAATTTTGTTGTAGAGAAAGAAGTCCGGGAATAGGTACTGTTTGAGCTAACCCCAATTTATGAGGAAATTCCTTAGTTCCCAAATACAAGTCTGTAAACCCTAACTGTTTGATAAATTTATCCGCCCCTCCCGTCTCTTGTTTGAATAAACCTGCCATTAAAGCACCACAATGATACATATAATTCCGCCCCAACTGTCCGCTCCGCCCTGTTAAACCAGATTTCATCAGAATAACTGGACTACCCAAAGCTCCCGCAGAAAGAATATAAACTTTAGCTGTTAGTTCCTCAACTTTGCCAGTTTGACGACAACGTAGATGTATACCCGTAACTTTTTTACTGCTATTAGTAACTAAACGGTCTGCTTCTGTGAAAGTTTGAACTTTAAGACTATAATTAAGAGTTGCCTTATCAATAGCACGCACCACTGTAGAGGCACGAGCTTCATTAGGGCAGTAGAAACCAGGACATTTAGAACAACGCAGACAACTATCGAAGTCTATGCCAAAGGGGAGATGAAATGGCATTAACCCTGCATCCTTTATACCTTTTTCCAATTGTTGGTTAATAGGTTCGAGTGGCGGAACTTTCCCTGGATAACCATTGCTTGGTGTTCCTACATTAGGAATTTTTTCTGGTTTATCCCCAGCAACATGAAATAACTTTTCTGCCTCGTCGAAGTAGGGAGCCATCTCTTCGTAAGTAATTGGCCAATCCCACAGATGACGAGGTAGCCATTTGTCATAAAATTTGCCTGGGTGGAAGTCGTAGGGACTTGGGCGCATTAATACCCCTCCATATAAAGCAGTCCCACCTCCTAATATTCCAGCGATGTGAAGTCTCGCACTACGTCCATTAACTTCAATTTGGCGATCGTCGAATGCTTCTTTGTCGATTAACATTCGTTGCTCATCTTTGAAAGCTTCAACATCACTAAATCTATGGCCACGTTCTACTAAGAGAACCTTTTTACCAGCTTTTGCCAGAGTATGGGCGATCGTTCCTCCTCCTGCACCACTGCCAATAATAATTGCATCAAAATCGTAACCCACTACCCTCTCCCAATATATTTTTTGATTTTTTTATTAATAAAATAAATAATATAGATAAATGAAGTATCTTTTTTGTAGAAAATCAGTACCTACAAAAGTCAAAATTTTTTTTATTATATATAGCAATTACTATAAATATATAAGTAATATCATTTTCCCTTGAATACTTATAATTAGGCTCTTTTGTAGGGCTTTAGCCCAGATACATATTTAGGGCTTGCTCATTAAATCTAAAAGCATTGACAGATAAAGGTTTTAGCATTTTGAACTCTGAAATACCTTGGTTTTCAGCTCTTGATACTCAAAAAATTAGCATTTCTGGCGTATAGTTGGAGAAAAAATTATTCCCCTACTCCCCCGCTCCCCTAATCCTTAAAAATACTTTTTCAGCAAACCCTATTTAGCGGGCTAAAGCCCAACTACAAACTCATACTTTTTTATAGCTGATTAAATGAGTTCATCAGTTGATTGAAAACCTTTTTTTAGTTCGGTCTTGGTTCTGATTTTTCCTGGTGGAATTTAACTCTGAAAAATAGAAAAAAATTAGTCTAGCTGTTGTAGGCAAGATGCCTACCTTACTACTTCCTAATCTTTAGGGACGTTGTATGCAACACCCCTACTCCCTTTTTTACTGTGTTGATGATGAAACTTTCTCCTTTTTATTTTCCTTGGCAAACAATTTTTCTAAATGATCTTCCCAATTTTTCTGATTAACATTTGCATCTTGAATGTAGGGAGAAATAGCAATTATTTTCATTATAAATTCATTCAAAAATGAAAGGGGGAAACGCATTGGTCTCATTATATCTAGAAACAAAACTGCACGGACTCCATCAGTTTCATTCCAAGCTTCATGAGGGAAAGAATCATCAAAAATCATGCTTTTTCCTTCTTCCCAATGACGAGTTTCATCACCTACTCGAATCCGACATTTTTCTCTGGGTTCAGGTACTTTTAATGCTAATAAATAACGAATAACTCCTTTATAAGGACCTCGGTGTTCGGGAATATGTTTACCAGGCATTAAAATTGAAAAGAATGCCGTTTTCATTCCTGGAATTTTTTCAATTAAACGAGTTGTTTCTGGGCATCTTTGACAATTTTTTTCTGCTTTAATTCCATACCCGTACATAAAGAATGTTTTCCACAAATCATCAGGGCTAGTATAATCAGCTTGGTCTGGAGAAATGTCTTGGAAATTTGGTAAATCATCTCGATATTTCAGGAGTTCATCTAACTCTTTTCTAATCAATATCCAATTTGCGTCTATCTCATCCACCCATTCAAAGTGGTGAGGCTCAAAAAATGCTGTATCTCCAATTAAAGAATACTTAGGAATTAGCTTTTCAAAATATCCGAGCAGTTTGGCTCCAATGTTATATATTAATATTTTCCTAAATTTTGCCTTTAGATTTTCTAAAGAAAGTTTGACCATAAGTTTTTTTCGCTAGAATTTAAGCTGTTTGGACAGTTTTTTTCCAACCAGTTTCAGGTTAATATAATATAGAATCAACTTTTTGTGAGCTGAAAATAATTAAAATATTAAAAAGAAAGTTTATTAGCCCAAAATTTTCATTGCTATTGATGAAAAGCTATTTTAGTCAAATTTTGTATAAGTATTGAATCAATAAATTAAGGTCAAGAGCTTCCCCTCTCAAGCAGATAGAAAAGGAAATTGTGGTGGTGCGGTAGAGAGAGTGTCGGAGGTTTGGGAGGTCTGGGAAGTTTGGGGAGTGTGGGAAGAAATTACAAATACTATGCATGACTACCAAGGAAATTTCGGATTTTAAGCTTCCTAATTCAGTGGCAAGTAAAAACTGATAACTGAATAGCGGTGTTAAAATTACCAGTGTAGCGGGCAAAAGCCATTGTTAAGGGCACATAAAATAAATATTTCTAATCATCCCACAACAATGCTAATCTTTTGCCCCTAAATTCTGCACTAATAATATCTAAAGTCTAATATGAGTGGTACTATCACCCCTTCCCAAACTAATATAAGTCAGTTGTCTGACACTAAGACGACACCTTTAACTTCAGGTTCTCTAGTAGGAGATTTTTTCCAAGAAACTTTTGCATTAACCCGTCGGTTATTCATTCAGCTCAAACGACGTCCTTCTACATTAATCGCTGGAGTTATTCAACCTTTAATGTGGTTAATCCTATTTGGAGCACTTTTCCAAAACGTACCCCAAGGCTTATTTGGTGAAAGTCAAAACTATGGACAATTTCTTGGTGCGGGTATTATTGTCTTTACTGCTTTTGCTGGTGCCCTGAATGCAGGTTTACCAGTGATGTTCGACCGAGAATTTGGCTTTCTCAACCGCCTATTGGTAGCGCCATTGACATCCCGCTTTTCTATTGTCTTAGCTTCAGCTACCTTTATTGTCACCCTTAGTTTAATTCAATCAGCTATTATCATTGCTGCTGGAGCATTTTTGGGTGCAGGATTACCTAATATATTAGGATTATCTACTATCGCCCTGATTGTTTTAATGTTAGTTTTGGGTGTGACTGGCTTAAGTTTAGGTCTTGCTTTTGCTTTACCTGGGCACATTGAACTTTTAGCAGTGATTTTTGTAACTAACTTGCCTTTGTTATTTGCTAGCACAGCTCTGGCACCTCTATCTTTTATGCCTAGTTGGCTACAGGTAGTCGCCAGTTTAAATCCTTTGAGCTATGCGATCGAGCCTATTCGCTATTTGTATCTACATAATGATTTCTCTTTTGGTAGTGTAGTTATGGAAGCGCCTTTTGCTGATATTTCCTTTGGGGTAGCATTACTGGTGCTATTAGTGTTTGATATTGTTACTCTAGTCGCAATTCAACCTCTATTACGTCGTCGGTTTGCTTAAATTTAACGAAGTCAGAAATCAGAATTAAGTAGAACAATTATAATTAGGCTCGTAGTTGGGCTTTAGCCCAGAAATAAATGTTTTACAGCGGTTTTCATTTCAGTAGACCAAAGTAGGGGCGATTTCCTAACGGAATGCTCCGCAAACGCGAATCGCCCCTACAGGGTTTTGGTTGTGAAGATGTGGTTCATGAATGTGAAAAGCGCTGTAGGGGCTGAAGCCCAACTACAAAAAAATGTTTATCATAACTAATTTAGTTGTATCCTATATATCTGAAAGTTTCCTAAGAAAAACAAAATACTACATTATTATGTCTGCTAAACTTTTCACCAAAATTCTTTTCAGTACCTTAACTACAGGAATAATCACCATTTTCCTGCCTCAGTCCACTTTTGCTCAATTTTATGAAAATGATACAGTTAATCCTTTACAGGATTTACAAACAATAGATAACCCCGATCCTTTTACTGGTTCTGGTTCCAGTGGTATAGATATGTTTGACATTATTCACAACTCCAGACTGGGAAATAACCGGAATATGAAGGAGTATATGATCGAACAACGTGACAGTCTAAATGATGCAGCAACACAGTTCCGCAATAAACAAAAAGAACTTATACAACAACCACAGAATACTGCTGGTGATACTCCTGCTTCTGCCACAGGTAGTATTAAAAATAATCCTTAAATTAGTATAGTTTTGGTTTCCAGCGATCGCTCTTTGGCTGCCATAACATAATGTTATTGTGAGTAGAACAGAGTATCAGGAAGCAATTCCTGGGTTTTATATCATATTCGGTTAAATACTTATTGGCATTTAGTAGGTTGGTTTAAGTAACCTGCAACCCAAAATAGACTTTATAGTTATTGGGTTGGACTGTTGCTTAAGCCAACTTATATTATGTTCGGGTAATTAGTAATAAAAAACTTTCTCCTCCTTTTCCTATAGTGACGCTGATCACAAAAAGTCACTGATCTACTTGATTTTGTTGCAATCTTTCCATTAACAGCTAGTCATTGTGCATTTTTTTGCACGTTAAAAATAGCAGCAGAGCTTTTTGTGATAACTCATTCACATTATCTTACTTCGCCAAAATTTAGGAGATGATAAAAATATAGAGTTAAAACACAGGAAACAAAAACCATGAAAAACCAAAT
>NZ_JBNHER010000081.1:0-35062 GCF_050015975.1 Dapis purpurea BLCC-M126
GTTTTAACCAGAGGTAATTATCAATTATCCATTATCAATTATCAATTAATGAAATTGCCACTTTGGGAAAGTGCTGTTAATATTACTCTTCTAAAGGTACTTTACTAAAGTAAACAAAAATGAAAAAGCTAAATTTTGTGGCCACTGCTCTTTCCACTGTAGCGATCGCCAGTGGTGTAGTTTTTGCGAGTTCTGCAGAAGCTTGTCTTTTTAGTGGCAAAGGTAAAAGTTTTACATCAACAGAAAAACCTTTAATTTCACTAGACTCTTGGTTAAACAAAAAATTTCCTGGTAAGTCTGACTTTGCTATTGCTGGTATTGCTGCTGGTACCCTAGGTTTAACTGGGTTAGGTGCTTTTTTTGCTAGTCGTTATATTACTCGTAAAGCAGAAGCTAATGTTGATGCTAGTGATGAGTCTATGGAAGTACCAGTAGAAGAAACATTTGTTCAACAGCATCCTGAAGCACCTGGTGGCGAACTAGATTTAGTTGAAGATAATGTACAGTCAGAAGTTGTCGCGGATCAAGAAATTTCTCTTGTGAAATAATTTAATTATTATACAAGTAAAATAAATTTTCTCTGGACTTCCAGTCACTCAAAACTGGAAGTTTTTTATATTCAGAAAGGAATATAGAGAAAAGAATAAAGTAATACCAGTTTGATAAATGTTTGCTACAAATAGCTAGGGTACTTTTTAGGAGTTAGGAATCGCATGGGAATGGCTTCAATACGGTTTTTTAGGTCATAAATCATATTTTTTTGTTCAAGAGACATCTCCTGTAAAGTATTTTTATCGCTCTTACTATTCGTAATATTCTTTTTTCAAAATTTTATAATACCATTTATCAAAAACTTTTCTGCATTTTTTTGAGTAGGGGAGTAGAAGATATTTTTTTCTTTCCCTATTCGCTATTCCCTATTCCCTGTTCCCTAGTCTTAATTTCCACTAAAAATAGCAATCATTTGAGGGATAGTTCTTGGTGAACTTATATAACTATTTCCCTGACACATTAATTGTGTTGAACCTCCACCATCTAACATGATTATTTGAGTTGCACCGAAACTTTTCAAAATTTTAGCAGCATGAGGTTGAGTTGCTTTTTTAGAAGTAAAAATTAAAATTGTTTCATTCAGGCGATCGCCATCTCGATCTTTAACTCCAATAAATGTTCTACCTGTTTTATTTTCTACTCCTTTATCTGCATTTTCCTGTAAACCGACAATAAGATTAGGTGCTTTTGAGAATTGCAGATTATTTGGCTGAAACTTACTAATTAATGCTCTATCATTCCAGACTTCTAGCATTAACTTTTCATCGGGAAATTCTATTTCTCCTGCATAACCGTCACTAACTATAATTCCATCGGACTTGACAGGAAATGCTAACTCTGTTGAGGAATTTCTATCATTTCTAAAAAATTGACCATTAGTGATGCAAAATAAACTTGAATTTTCTGAAGATAAGTTAGACCATACTTGTGATATTGTCTGACGTTCAAATTGTGGATCGTTACCGCCGTAAGCTCCTTTTCTACTACCTAAATCTGTGATATTTCCATAGACAAAATTAATTTTAGCACCTTGAGTTAGATCGACAATTTGTAGATAATCTAAATATTTTTGATAAAGAGTTGTTCCCTGAGAATTGTTAATAATTTGGAAACCAAGAGATAGAGGATTTTGTGATTTACTTTCGGCATTCTGGGCAGAAAATAAGTTTATGGTTATTAGGAGGAAGGTCGTTAAAAATAATCCGGTTAAAGTTAGAGTTTTTTTATTCATTATACTAATTTTATAAATATTTTTGACAAATGGTAAGCAAGTTCTATACCAATTTCCTACAGGTTTGTCATTTTTTTATGTGGTTCATTTTGAAAAAGTCATGCTAGATTTAGAATCTCTCAGAACTTACCCAAATAAACTATATAAAGTGGTGGTTGACGGCTATTAGCCCCTACAGATGGTGTATTGGTTAATTTTCTGCTTAAATCCTGATGTCTAAAAAAAACTGTTGAAATAACTCTAGTAGTATCACACCTAGCATGATTATTTTTTCAGAGGAAATTTAGCAAATGAAAAATTACAACATATTAACTTTAGGAGCATCTGGTGCAGGCAAAACTGTATTTATGGCTAGTATGTTTAAATCATTATCAACCCAAGGAGAACATGGTTTCTATCTTGAGGCTGAGGATTTCAAGAAACAAAAGTTACTGAATAATATCTATACAAACTTGATTATTAGAAAATGGCCTCAAACAACTAGACGTAGTGAGATATCTGAGTGGAAGTTTACTTGTGTTATTAAGAGTCTCAAGAATGGGCACAACTTTCCAATTTGTCAGTTTACTTATTTTGATTATGCTGGTGGAAGGTTTACAGATATGGATGAAGAAGATTATGATTTACAAAAAATAATAGTAAAAGCTGATGCAATTTTGGGTCTTTTAGATGGTCAAAAAATTCAGGCATTAATGAATAATAACAATCAACAAAAGATTGATGATTTTTTAAATAAAGATTTACCACCAATAATTAAGTGGATGTCTTATTCTCAAGCACCTATTCAATTCGTAATTAGTAAATGGGATTTGCTGGAAAATGATAATTTTGGTTTAAAAGAAATAAGCGATCGCCTTCTACAAATTCCTGAGTTTCAAGAATTAGTTTGGCATCGAAATCAAAAACGTTCTTCAGTACGCCTGATTCCAGTAAGTTCAGTCGGTTCTGGTTTTGCAACACCTCAACCTGATGGCAGTATGAAAATAATTGGCAATTCAATTCCACATCCTTTTCATATGGAAGTTCCTGTATCTTGTGTTATACCCGATCTTTTAGAGAAAGAGATTCAGGTAAACCTTAAACAACTAATTACTATTAGTAACAAAGATATTGCTGAAAATAGTAGATTTAATATATTATTAAATAACTTGTTAAAGCGAGTGTTAAGTTTCAGTTGGTTGATTAATATAGTTGTTAACAATCTGGTTGAAGTTTTGGTATCAAATATCCTGGATGATGATAATTCTGATTTCAATTCTAATGAAGAAAATCCGTTAAATGGTATAGGACAGGAATTCACGAAAGAATTACTCAAAACAATTGATAATTTGGTATTGAGAAACATTGGAAAAAAAGTTAAAGCAGACGAGCAAAGGTTAGCTGAATTTCTTCAAATAAGAGATGAATCTGTCACAGAAATTAAAGATAAAACAACAGCCTTGAAAAGTGCTGTGGCAAGTTTTTTATATATTAGCAATAAACTGACACAAGATTTTCCTAACTCTGAAATAAGAGTAGATCAATTAAAGAAATAAACTAATCATTATCAAAGTTAAAAGCCCAAAAACAAGTATGAAAAATTACAAGATTATTACTTTAGGACCATCTGGAGCAGGTAAAACTGTATTTTTAGCTAGTCTTTTTAAGAAATTAGCTGCCAACCAAGAAGGAGCTTTCCTGAAAACCTTCGATGATCAGCAGCGTATAAAACTGAATCAAATTTATGCAAAAATTATTGATCCAGATCAAAATTGGCCTAGCGGAACAAGAGATATAACACAGATAACGTTTACTTGTTACGTCAAGAATCTCGATCTTAATCCTCAAAATTTTCAGGTTTGTGACTTGACCTATATTGACTATTCAGGAGGATTAATCACAGATAAATCAGATGAAGAGGACGTTTTTGATTTTCAAGAAAATGTCCCTAATGCTGATGCAGTGTTAGCAATAATTGATGGTCTAAAATTATTAAAATTAATGCAAGGAGAAAACCTAAACAATGAAACTATTACAAAGTTCTTGCACATAGATTTAACCAACATGATGCAATTGATAAATCAATATCAAACAGATAAACCTGTTAATTTTATTATCAGTAAATGGGATTTGCTAGAGGGTCGTTATAATCTCTCACAGATCAGAGAACGTCTGCTAGAAAAAGTTCCTGAGTTTGAGAATGTCGTTAATTTTAGAGTCAGTGCTGGTTGTCCAGTGCGTCTAATTCCTGTAAGTTCTATTGGTATGGACTTTGCTACCCTCGAACCTGATGGATCGATGACAAAGACAGGCGCAATTCCGAAACCTTTGTATTTAGAGATTCCTATTGCTTATCTATTGATTGACAAAGTGGGAGATCGGGAAAAAGCACATAACCACTTAGTCGTTAGTTTCAAGAAACATCTCAAGGATTTTGAGAAGAAATTTCCTGAGGCTAATTTAGCAAAAATTCCTACTCCTATTTGTCTTATTCTAACCCAAGCAATTTTACTAATTCTTGTATGTTCTTTGGTATTTCAAGGGTGGTCTATTCTTTGTTTACCATTTGGAATTGTCGCCATTGTTTATGCAGCTAAAGCTAAAGCACCGCTGAAATTGGGATCTAAACTAGGAAGAAAACAAGCATCAAAAAACGCTAAAAAATGGTTTTTGTTTGGTTTCATACCAGCAGCAATAATTGCGATGATAATTCGGTTTTCATAAAAATAATATAATTGTAGTAATTTTCAGAGCTGTTTCCTACAGTTTTTTAACTTTTAACTTCCCTGAAAGCGTAGTATTTGTCATCAGTAAATATAAAATCTAAATTTCTTAAATTGTAACTATGAGTATTGAAGTTTGGCCTTTTTTAGTAAGCCGTAATTTTTCTCTTGACTACAGAACGGTAGTAGCTCCTGATTTCATTTGTGAAGCTAAGACTGCCAACTTACTAGCAAGAGTAACGGCAGGAGATTTAACAGAACCAGGAAAGGGATTTATTAGACAAATTTTTGGTTCAAAAGTAGGAGATTTTACGGTAGTTTATCGAATCTTAAAAGCCACACAAAAAGACCTGAATTTTCAAAAAGGAGATGAAATTCTTAAAGATCAATTTGGGAGAGAAATACTTCTAATTGAAGGAGTGGTTATTCAGGAAATTAAAAGTAAAGAAGATGTTTTTATTTCCCAGAAAAATATAGAAGAAATTCATCAGAAATTGATAGAAGGATACACAGAATTTTGGGGGCACCGCGATCCACATCCAGCTATTCCTTCTTATCGGTTATCTTTAAGGATGGATGGTTCTAGCAGACCCTTCTTACAGCTCCAAGAAATAGAAGAATTTAAGGTTGATTCTAAACCTCTAATACCACCTTCACCTTCAACGCCACCACCTTCACCTTCAATGCCACTATCTCCTAAGTATTCAATAAGACTATATTTTCTTGCTTTTATATTTACCCTAATTATGGTGGGATCAATCTTGATTAAGGCATATGATATTATATCACATCAACCAAAAGTATATGACTGTACTACTACTGAGGAAAAAAATATAATATTTGAGAGTAAAAAGGATATAAATAATGTTCTCAAAAAGCTACAAAAAGACAACCCAAATGCAACAGTATTCCTTAATGGCTACTTAATACTAGAATCCAACAAAAAATGGCAAGATTTGACAAAAAGAGAAGAACCTAGTGAAAGAAAAGAACCTAGTGAAAGAAAAGAACCTAATGAAAGAGAAGAACCCAGTGAATCTGTTAACTACACTGTTCACCTGGATGGAGATGTATTAAAGCTAAAAGATCATCCCCTAGAATTAGCGATCGCTCAACTTCGCGACCAAAAAGTAGGAGATATATCAAAGCTACAAGATTATCTCCTAAACTTAGCAGATGCTAAACTCGGCAAACAAAAAGTTGGAGAAATATTAGAGCTACAAGATGACCTCCGAGAGTTAAGCAAAACTCAACCTCCGAATCAGGAAGTTTGGGATACATCAAAGTCAAAAGATTACATCGAAAGCTTAAGCAACGCTCAACTTCGCAACCAACTTCGCAACCAGGAAGTTGAAGATATATTAAACCTACAAAATTATCTCCTAGACTTAGCAGTTGCTCAATCTCGGAACCAGGAAGCTTTTACTATCAAAGCCAAAATTATAAACAGAAAAAATAAAAAGGAATGTCAAAGAAATTCCTGAAGGAATCTCATAGATACCCTACAGTTGAAGAGATTGCTTCGGGGTATCAATTTTTTCTGAATTCCCTACCTCCATCAAATAAACATTAAAGGTTTATCTTTTACTAAAGCAAATGCTTTTGAATCAAACCGATAAAGACTAGCAGGTCTACCAGCTCCCCGTGATGTTTTTATGCCAGTATCAAATAAGAAACCTAACTTTAATAATTTGGCACGAAAATTAGAATAATCTGAAAAATTGTTTCCTAAAATAGTTGCATAAAGTTGATATAATTCCCCCAAAGTAAACTCTTCTGGTAAAACATCAAAAGCAACAGGACTATACTCAAGTTTATTCCGTAATCTGGAATATCCATACTCAATAATTTTTTGATGGTCAAATGCTAATTGAGGAATTTGCTCCACAGGATACCAACTAATACTTGTCACCTCATTAGCAATTAATTCTGCTTCTTCAAATCTCACTAAGGCAAAATAACTGACCGATAGATATCTACAATTATAACTAGATTCTCTCGGGTCACGACCAGGACCACCAAAAGTATATAATTGTTCTAAATATAGATTTTTTACCCTAATTTTTTCTGCCAATATTCTGTATGCTGCTGCTTCTAAAGATTCACCTTTTATTACTAATGTACCTGGTAAACTCCAGTAGTTAATAAATGGTTCTTTTTGTCGCATTACCAACAAAACTAAAAGGCGGCTTTGTTGAGTATCAACGGAAAAAATCACATTATCTACCCCTACTTTAAAGTCTGCTTTATTATTTACACTTTTTCTGTAGTCCCTTTCTGCCATTGATATAATTTCTGCCGATATATATAATCTTTAATAGGAGGCGTAATAGTCATTTCGTTTCCTTGTTCGCGATATGCGGATGAGGAAACATTCGGAACTTCTAAAGAAGCTATTTTTACTCCTGTACTTAGTTCCCTTAACTTCTGCAAATCTGCCTCTTTTGTTGTAATACCTTTCCGAGGTACTATTAATAATCCTACTTTCTGTAAAAGTTCTTCTATTTGATACCAACTTGGTAATTGTTTGACTAAATCTGAACCTACTACTAAGGTAAATTCGGCATCATGCCATTTTTTTCTGGCAAGTTCAACGGTTTCTAAAGTACGACGACTACTTAATTCTTGATGTAGATAAATATTGTTTTTATTCGAGTCAATATTTTCAATCAAAATTGACAACATTTCCGAACGTTGTGCCAGTAATGTTTGATGTGATTTAAAGGGATTATTTGATGCCCAAATCACTACTTTCTCGAAGTTTTGAGAGAGCCATTTAACAATTGTTTCATGTCCAGCAGTTGGTGGGTCTGCACTTGTTCCAAATAAGGCTATTTTTGTCATTTATTTTGTAAATTTTTAGAGAAGTAAGAAGGAAGAAGGAAGAAGTAAGAAGTAATAAAGAATAAGCTTTAAGAGAAGGAAAAATCTTAACATAATGGTACATATTTCCCCAACTTTTACACAAATGATACCAACGGACATGATATGATTTATGAAAAAAACTTTAGGGAGTTTGGTCTCTAAACCCAGGCAAAAATTGGATAAAAAGATACAACCCCTACAATAAAATGTTACAACATCAAGGCGGATTACTATAAGGTTAGCTGATGACCTTTTTCTTTCCTGGCTCCTAACTACTTCCTAATCCGAAAGAGCGTTTTCTAAACGAGCTGCCAAATTAAATATATCATCTTTTCTGGCAATAACTTCTATCCATTCATTAGGAATATTTTCTATACCATAATAAATTCCTGCTAAACCACCTGTTACGGCTCCAGTTGTATCTGTATCTTCTCCTAAATTTACTGCTTTTAATACTGCCTCCGCAAAAGATTTTGTATTTAATAAACACCACAAAGAAGCTTCTAATGTATCTAGTACATAACCACCAGCATGAATTCCTGTTAGAGATATATTTTGAACTTCTCCACTCAATACTTTACGAAAACGATGTAGCTCTGCTCCATACTTTTCTTCTGAATATATTTGTTTAATATTTTCAATTCCTTGTAAGTATGCTAATTTTGCTTCCAAACCTTCTAATAAACAAATAGCTATACTAATATAAATACCGCAAGCCATTTGTGACCTTAAATGACCGTGAGTTATACAAGAACAGTCGTGAACTTGTTGAATTAATTCGGGAAAATTAGTGTTTTTATAAGTATAAGCTAGGGGTAAAATTCTCATTAGAGAACCATTGCCATTATTTCGATCATCCCTACCTCCAGCTTCTATTGCTGGTCTACCTTTTTTAATTCTAGAAATAGCTGCAGCAGTGGTACCTCCAATATCAAAAACTTTACCCCAAGGAGTCCAATAATCTTCATAACGCCATCTATAAAAAGAGTGAGCGATCGCTTCTAAATCAAATCCATCACATAGACATTCAGCTAAACATAATGTCATGGAACTATCATCAGACCAGGTGCCTGGTGGTTGGTTATGTGCGCCATAACCAATCATTTCAGTTACAGGATTAATTGTTCTTTCGTGACGACTAGAAAATTCAACAGGTACACCTAAAGCATCTCCAATACATACACCCATTAAACCTGATAATATTTGGGAATTATTCATAATTTAATCTTGATAATTAACTGAAGTAAGAAGGAAGAAGGAAGAAGCAAGAAGTAAGAAGCAATGAAGTAAGAAGCAAGAAGTAAGAAGGAAAAATCTTTATTTTTCACCCACTCCCTCACTCCCCCACTTCCCTACTCCCGCTCAGTATTTTATCTCTAGTTTTTTCTGTAAGTTCTTGTAATTTATTAGAAATTTTCATAGGTGGCAAAATAGGATTTTCTAAGCTGCGAATTTCAGGTGGCAAACTAGCAACAGAAATAGCACTACGTTTAGCGATCGCTTCTAGATTTTCTGATTTTTGCAATATTTCTCCATTTTGAACTACTTGTGTCATTAATTTTATAAAATCATCACTCTGAAATTCTGTTTGATTCAATACATCTTCATCCATTAATCCTAAATAATCTTGTTTTAATTGACTATTTTCTAGATATCTATATATTTGTTTTTTACCAGGATAACTAACTTTTCCAGTAGCATTTTTCATCACAGGAATACCGTTTATTTCTACCAGTTTATAAACTCCATTCACAGGAACACCAGTTACCAACTTAGTACCAATACCATACCCATCAATACAAGCATTTTCCCTCTGAAGTCTAGCTATTTCCCACTCATCGATATCTCCACTAGCAAAAATAGTCACTTCTGGCAGTAGCGATCGTACCTCCTGGGATAATTTCACTAAATCTCCCGAATCTAATCTTACCCCACTTAGGTGCATTTCACCCTGTTTAACTCGTTGTGCTAATAAATGGGTAGCTGCCAAAGTATCGTAAGTATCTATCAATAAAGGTGCTGTGGGGAAATATCGCTGAAAAGCATTAAAAGCATCCTCCTCATTACCTTCCACGGCAGATATTGCCATCACCAAAGCATGAGCCATTGTACCTGCTGGTTTCCGACCTAATTTCAAGGCTGCCAAAACATTAGAAGTAGCATTCATTCCCCCTGCCAAAGCAGCACGAGCCGCCCAAATACTAGCCTGGGGGCTAAAAGCGCGTCTAGTGCCAAATTCTAATAATTTGGTGTCCTCCCCTGCAATATCTCGCATTCTCGCTGCTTTTGTTGCTATGAGAGTTTGGTAATTAATTGTATTTAATAGATATGTTTCCACTAACTGCGCCTGCCACAGTGGTGCTTCTATCCGCAGTAGAGGTTGATTAGGAAATATGGCTGTTCCCTCTGGCACCGCCCATACATCTCCAGTAAATTTAGCTTCTGGTAGTAACGACCAAAATTCATTAGGAGCATTAGCAAAAATTCCCGTTGACTTTAAAGCATCAACCTGCTCAGAGCTAAATCTAAATTTTTTCAGGTAGTCTAATGCTTGTGCTAAACCCATAGCAATGAGATAGCCAAAACCTGCGGGTAGTTTTCGTACAAATAGCTCAAAACTGGCTCGTCGTTGGTCAATTTTTTCTCCAACGTAGCAAGCTGCCATTGTTAGTTGGTAGAGATCTGTTAACAAACTGTAATCTTCAGGGGATAAAGAAAGTTGTTTATCTTCTTGTACCATTTAAAAATCCTCCGTAGTTTGGAAACCCACAGCACTTTAGTTGCAGTCTGAAAAACGGACAACTTAGGGTTTGGGGGTGAAGAGCGCCACTTAACTTTAGTTAATTCATGGGGTTACTGACTCAATAACTTCCTATTATCAAAATAATAGCCTCTAAAACCCCTCATTTTAAAGCGAAATGTTTTTGGAGGGTTGCTCAAAATCCCTGTGACAAAAACAACTTCTGACTTGGTTAAACGGCTATTATTTTTATTATAGTAATTTTCACCTATCTGGCTTTTGATGAAAGATTGAGCTGATTCTAGTTAACTTTTTCCCTAAAGTCCAGATATGAAGCAAATATTCTAGCATTGGAGATTAAATTATGGCCTGAATACCATTGACAAGCGTTGTTAGCAATAAGTTGTAATTCTTGCAAATTCATTATATTTAAGGAATCTTCGGCAAGTAAATAATGCTTATTAAGGTAAATTCCATCTCTTTCAGATGGATTATATTTAGTTAAGATAGTTACTAAACCATGAGCAGAAAAAGCAGCAAAGACAGTTGATTTTCCCAGACAGCCAGGATACCAACTATAATCTAAAAATCCTACTTTTGCAGATAAAAGAATATCACTTACTACTTCTGAGGGTTGTTTTCCCATCTCAACTAAACGTATTCCTGATAATTTATCCCGATCAATATTAATTTTATGACCTATATCGTAAATTTCTCTAATGCCTAATTTTTTACAAGTTAATAACAGAAGATTGAAATATTTTCCATAAATTCTTGAACGGTTATGAGTAGTACCAAAGACAACTACTCGATATTTTCGTTCTTTTAAGGGTAGAATATAATTAGGTTCACCGATAGTTGAAAAGTTAGGAATTGAGGTGACTGGTTTATTTAACCATTGTGATAAAGTTGATTGAATTTTAGCGTTATTGGTGATTGTAACATCAGCTAATTTTGCTAGTTGATAAGATAATATACTTTGTATAGGATTCAAAACATTGATACTGTTATATTTCAATATTGGTAGTTCGTGAAACATAACTATTAATTTTAGCTGGTAAGAATTTATCGCTAATTGTAATGCTTTAAGCAACCAAAATGGAGCTTTTAACTTGCTTTTAAGATAAGGATAATTACTATATTGTAAGATTACAGTTTGAGTTCTTTGAGGTAATAATGAAATAAAAGTATCAGGATTGTGAGCAGGTAATCTTTGAATATGAAAATTATTTAACTCACGAATTTCTCCTTGTGTTTCAAAAATAAGAAACTCAGTTGATATACCAAATTGTTGTAGTAATGTTTCAGATAATTTAACAGAGTAATCAGCAACCCCATCTCCATATAAAGGTAATCTAGGTATAATTTGGATAACTTTTTTAGTCATATTATGTTTGGTTAAATATTTATAAATAATACTAAATATTGTCTACAGGAGAGATTTATTGGTAAGGAAAAACAACAGCTTGCCTGACAATTGGGAACAGGATTATACCAACCCATCAAAATAATGCTATACTTCTTGAAAACTTTAGTTATATTATGTGCCCCCTTCGGGGGAGCTACGCTAACGGTTAAATAGTTTTTATAATTAAAGTTCGTAGTAGGGCTTCAGCCCGAACTATAGATAGGGCTGAAGCCCTACTAAAAACAAAAACTTTATTATAAGTGATTATCCGAACATGATATTATTAAGTAATACGATCTTCGCTTAATTAGTAATAATGATGAAATTATCTGTTGAATTTATGAAACATTCAACAAATAATTTTTCACCTGTTCGGCGAGCAATAATCCAGATTTTTGATTAAATAAGTTACCGAAAAAACCAGGAATATTTGTCACCTCAATTTCATCTTTAGCAACCTTCTGCCAACCAAGAGGGAAACCAAAGTGCCAGTCTAACATCTGAACTTCCGCTCGAAACAGTTTGATTTTTCCTGAATAGGGTTGAGGTAAATAGTTATTTGCGGCAATCTCATTAGCTTGTTGAGCGCGAGCATATAGATATTCGTATGACATTTTTTGTTTGGTAGTTTTGGCAAGTTTAGAAGTATTTTTGGCTATTTCAGAAACGACATTTGTATCTGTAGTATTTATAGTTTTTGGGTGAGGTTTTTTCTTGTTTCCTAATTTCTGCCATACTTTCTGAGGTAGAAGTTTTACCTTACTCCAGTCGCCGTGATAATAATAGTTTTTCCTTAACCAAAATACCCCGAGCTGAAGTTTTGTTTGCAATTCACTAATAGCATTTATAGATACAGAATTTGGGCAATAAGCGTCAATCAAAATAATGCTAGCAATATCTTCCCCTTGAGCTTGGAGTTGCTGGGCGATCTCAAAAGCAACTGCGCCACCAAAGCAGTGTCCTCCGATCAGGTAAGGTCCCTGTGGTTGTACCATGCGTATTTCTTTAACGCAAGCTTCAGCTAGAGATTCAGCTGTATTCTGAGAAATTTCTCCACCATTGAGTTCGGGACGTTGTAGAGCATAAAAAGGCTGATCTGAACCTAACAAATGAGAAAATCTAGCCCATGTTAGTGCATCTGCTGAACCTCCATGAAAGAAGAATGGTAATTTAGAGCCATTTGACTGAATTGGTACAAGACTTGACCATTGTGAAACTGGTTGCTCCTGACTAAGTAGTCGAGCAAACTTCCGGACATTCGGTGCTTGAAACAAACTTGCTAGAGGCAATGTACAGTTAAGTTGCTGCTGCATTTGATTAAATAATTGTACTGCCATGAGCGAATTTCCACCTAAGTCAAAGAAACTTGCTTCAACGTTGAGCGGACTAACTCCTAAAACAGATTCCCATATTTGAGTCAGTTTAAGTTCCATAGGATTTTGTGGAGTAAAAAAACTGCCTTCTAGTTCTTCTCTATTAAGTTTGAGGGAAGAATTTGTATGGGATATGGTTTTTGGAGAATGACTTTCCCTAATTACTGAGTCAGTCAAAGGTACAATTTCGGCGATCGCCTGTAATGGGTTTTGGATAATATTATTTAAAATTTGTTCAAATTTCTCTAGTAAAGTTTGTATAATTTGAGGTTCAAAATGCCGATCTTTATAACATAATTTCACTGTTAGGGTATTTCTGGGTATGACAATTATGGTTAAATCATAAGTGCTAATAATACCTGATTCAACATTATCTACTTGTAAACTTTTGCATGATTCTGCTATTTTCATTGGATAATTTTCAATTACCAATAGACTATCGAATAAAGGTTTGGATAATTGACTCCAAGTTTGAATCTGAACTAATGAAGCGTATGCAAATTTACTAGCTTTTGCTTGCTGAGTTTGTAAATTTTCTAGCCAAGAAAGTATATTTTCTTCTGGATAAATCTGTACTCGTATTGGTAATACATTATTCAGCAAACCAACAATGGTTTCAACTCCTGCCAAGTCACCTTGACGCCCTGATACTGTTGCCCCAAATAGAACATCTGTTTTGCCACTGTAGGCATATAGTAACAAACCCCATATCCCCTGTATTAATGTGTTTAATGTTAGTCTATGGGAACGCAAGAAACTACCTATTTCACTGGTGATTTCCTCTGAAATAGCGATCGATATACTTTCTGTTTGAGAAGAATTTTTCTCTCTTGGTTGAGAAATTGGCAGAGGGGTGGGAGTGGTAAAGCCATCTAACATTTTTTGCCAGAAGTGACTAGCAGCAGATTCATCTTGTTGCTTTAACCAACGGATATAATTTTGATAAGTTTGGGGTCTTGCTATTGATGAAGACTCTCCCTTAAGCCACATTTCATAGCTATCAAATACTTGATTGAGAACTACTGCTCCTGACCAACCATCTAACATCAGATGGTGACAACTCCAGATTAATTTATAGTCTAGAGCGCTTAGTTGAATTAAAGCTATACGGCTAATTGGAGGTTGGGTAAGGTCGAATCCTTCATTGCGGTCTTCAATCAGAAAGTCAGCTAACACTGAATCTCGATCTTCTTTTCCTTGCCAGTCGAGTTTAACCCAAGGCAGTGTCACCTGCTTACCAACAACTTGTAGAGGTTGTTTGACTGACTCCCAATGAACTGATGTGCGTAATGCTGGATGAATGCTGAAGACAAACTCCCAAGCTTCCTTTAATACAACTTGGTTGACTTCTCCGTGTAGATCGCAACTTATATGTAGTAACCCTGCTTGGGAAGAAGTTTGCAAACTATGCCATAAAAATGCTTGTTGCAAAGAGGTGAGAGGGTATATAGCTTCTATGTTTTGTTTTTCCATATCAAGTTTTTTTATGTAATATTATCAAGAAATTCATCTAATTCTGTCTGATTTAGCTCCACATCAGGAAAGTCAGAGGGGCTAAAGCCAATTTCATCAGATTTTATGCACTGTAAAATGATAGATTTGAGTGTACTAATGTAGTTTTTTGCTATTGTGCTAATGGTATCTAATTGATGCACCTGTTTGTCATATATCCAATTAAGTTGCAGTTGTCCATTCGCAACCCAAGCATTTATCTCTAGCAAGTAGCTACGGCTATTACGCAAATCTCTGAGTTGACCAACAGAAATATCTTGAATCATCTCGATCCTTTCTTTCCCAGTAGTACGATCTGACTGACCTAAATAATTGAATAATATTTCAGAGCTTTTTGCTTGAGTTAGTCGGCGACGAGTAATTTCAGCCCCCAAGTAACGTAAAATTCCGTAACCAATACCACGGTCTGGAATTTGCCGAATTTGTTCTTTCACAGATTTGACTATTGCGTCATTTTCATCTCCTTCACTTAACTCTAACTTCAATGGATAAACCATCGTAAACCAACCTATTGTTCTGGATAAATCTATTTCAGGTACAATTTGCTCGCGACCATGTACTTCTAGATCGAGCCTAATATTTCCAGCCTTTACCCCGCTCCATTGAAGTAATGTTTTTGCTAGAGCTGTCAGTAGTACATCATTAATTTGTGTATTGTAAATAGCTGGCACAGAGCGTAGTAAAGCTTGAGTCTCATCAACATCAAGTTGCACATTTACGGTTTGTGCAGTAGCTTCAGTCAATTTTGGAGTATCTGAGAAATCTCGCGGTAGGTGGATAAATACCGACTCAACTTGCTTCAACCAAAAATCTGCTTCAGACTGTCGTTGTGGTGCTTGAGCAGTAAGTATCTCTGCCCAAGTTTTGAAAGAGGTTGTTTTTGCAGGTAACTGCCCGACCTGTGTAAGGAGCAACTTTTCTAAATCATTATGTAAAATTTGCCAAGAAACTGTATCTACAACTAAATGATGCAGACTAATAAGAAGCCAACTAGATAGACTCTCACCACGGTTAAAATGAGCGACTCCCATTAGTTTACCGTCAGCCAAATTCATAGCACTGTGAATATCTGTAGCGTATTTAGCAACTGCTTCAGTTTGTTCCGCTTCACTCAAGCCAGAGATGTCTATTTGAACTAGGGATGGTGGCTCTGACTCATTTTTATTGATTTGCTGCCAACCAGTTGAATCAAAGTTATAACTTAACCTTAAAGCATCATGGTGAGTCCATAAAATGGCGATCGCTTCCTGAATCTTAGACGCGCTCACCTCAACAGGAATTTCCAGTAACATTGCTTGATGCCAGTGGTGTGGGGCAATCATTTCCTGCTCAAAAAACCAGTGCTGAATAGGAGTAAGTGTCACTGCTCCGGTAACAGGTGTTTGAGTAGCGATCGCTTCAGGGGCAATATTAACAACATTAGCTAATTCAGCAATGGTAGGTTGTTCAAAAAGCTGGTTGGGAGATAACCTTAGTCCAGCCTCCCGTGCTTTAGAAGTAATCTGAATACTCAGGATAGAATCTCCTCCTAGCTCAAAGAAATTATCATTAATACCTATTGTGTCAATTCCTAAAACTTGACTCCAAATTTCAGCCAGCGTCTTTTCTGTTGAAGTTTGTGGCAAACTTGAGCTATCGGCGTTGATGGTTGCTAATTGCAATTCAGGTAGTGCTTTAATGTCAATCTTCCCATTAGCAGTACGAGGCAATTCTTCTAGGAACATAATTCCTGCCGGAATCATATAGTTAGGTAGTTTAGCTTTCAGATAGTCTCGTAATACAGAAGATTCTAAATTATTAGTAGAAGATTGGGGGACAATATAAGCTACTAATCTTTGACGAGTTTTGGGAAATTTATCTGATTTGAATTGCTGAATTTTCCTTAATAGTTTTGCTCGCTGACTAGGCGAGAGTTCTGCAACTCTTTGGTATAATTTTGTTTTTTGTATCATGTCTATTTTTTTAACTATTCTGACGTTTTACATAAAGCCCGTACAGTAATTTAAGTAGTGGATTTGGGCATAACTTATAGTAGTTAATAAATTTTTGATTTATGATGTTAAATTGTCGCTGAGTATGTGCTTGAATTTCATAATTCATCTTACTTTTATCAATACCTATATAATCAACAACATTAGTTATTTCATTTACCAAAGACTTTACCATATCTTCATAGACAATTTCATAATAATTCAAACAGTTATCGTTAAAAAAAAATCGCCAACATAGATTATTATCTTTAATATTCTTTTCCCATTCATAAATTTTCCAAGGTTGGAATTTGATAGATTTGACTCTATCTCCTTGAGATTTTTTGACACTTTGAAGAGGATTTTTAGGTTGATTTTCCCTAATTTTTTCCCACTGTCCTGTTTGCATAGCGATCGTCGCTGAAACTGCTTGGGCAATAATATCTCTTCTGCAAAGATAGATAAATTTCGGATTAGGAAAAAGAGCATTAATAATATCCCAATCTCTTTTGTTTTCAAAACTAGGAGATTGTCTTGCAATGCTTAGGAAATCCAACAATTGCCACCAGTGCATTTTCATCCCAAAGACACCATGAGTCCTTAATCCCTCCTGACAAATAGAGTGGCAATAGCTAAGAAATTGGTCGGGATTATTATTGAGTTTTAATTTTTTAATTGTATGGCGATGAAAATACTCTTCTGGTTGACCACATCCACCTAGCTCCTCTAAAGTTTTACATAATAGGGTACTTCCCGATCGAGGTGTAGAACAAACAATATAGCTTTTTTTTTCCATACAAATGCTTAAGTAAAGTTATTTTTATTTTAATCTTAAAATATCGCTGTTTATCATTTATGTAACAAAGCTTCAACTACTTTAGCCGCTAAATTCTCATTAGTATAACGATGGAAACAATTACGCATACGATTAACTTGTGTTTGGTAAGACTTCTCTGTTAACAGAGTTTGAATATAATTACGGATCTCAGATACATTATCTTGCTTCATATCCCCCACAATGCCAAGCTGATGATAAGCTATTCGTGCTGCATTTCCGTTTTGATCGTAACGCTTAAGGGAATAAACTAGCATAGGCACGCCAAAGTAAATACACTCATTGATGGTATTAATACCTGCGTTAATGATAGCGCAGTCAGCGTGCTTGAGTATTTGTGTTTGAGGTGCCCAACTCAAAACATATACGTTAGAAGGAAGAGAGCCTAATTTATCAAAATCTAACTGACTGCCAAGACCTACTACTAAATCCCATTGTGGACAACTTGACACTGCATCTATAATTTGTCGCAAAAATTTTGTATTAATCCTATTAAAGCTACTACAACCACAATAAATTAGTGAATTTCCAGTCAGACGACGTTTTTCAAAGATTCGCTCTAAGGTTTGATAAGTGTTTTGTTCAATCTTTGATTCTTGACGATTTTCCCATACCATCGGCCCTATGTAGTACATTGAGGAAGGTGGATCGTGGTAAAAATCTAACTCTAAACCATTGAAACAGAGAATAGGAAGTCCCTTATGGGGATAAGGTACAAGTGACTGTTTAAATCCAAATCTTTCTTGAAAAGGGTAGCCTATTTTTTTAGCATAGCAACGCAAAACTGAAATTTGATCGACTCCCATCTTTTGCCATCGCTCATGCTGATATTCCCGCCATTTTGTCCAACCGTAACGTAGCCAAGTCCATTCGATGCCGAACCATTTTCCACGCCACCCTTCACCTGGAATAATATCAGTGTGAATTGGGGGTAAATTGCCTCGTTTCCAAATAGACAAAAACTGGCATAAAAGTGCCACTGGTAGATCGTTAACCACCGCCGTCATAATATGTGGGTGCATTTCCATATCGATGAGGAGCAAGTCGGGGTTTAATTCCTTCATCGTTTCTGCAAAATTCTCTACACCCAATGCTTTTATGGCTTGGTTTCTTCTTTCTCCTAGTTGACGAAATTTTTGCCACCGACTGAGAGGTTGTTCTTTCCACTCGAATATCCAAGAATCGAGTTGAACAAAGGGAATATTATATTGATTAGTTAAATCAGACCAGTCTTTTGGACTAGCGTAGGTGACGCGATGACCAGCTTTTTCTAACTGTTTGACCAATGATATACTCGCGTTAAATATACCCGTAAGTCCACCAGTAATACAAACAATATGAGCCATTTTTAGCTATCCTCCTCAACAGATACCAGCAATTCGTTGGCTCGCTCGGGATTTAGTGCGAGCAATTCTGCGACTAAACTCTCTACGCCATCAGAAGAAGACTGTTGAATTGACTGAGCTACCACTACTACCTCCTGAACAATTTCATGCTGTTTTAAAACATCTTCAATTTCACTAAGCTCAATTCGATAGCCACGAATTTTGACTTGACGATCTACTCGCCCAAGAAATTCGATGTTTCCGTCGGGAAGATAACGAGCAAGGTCTCCAGTTCGGTAAAGGCGATCTCCTTCAACCTGACTAAAAGGATTAGGAATAAACTGCTCTGTAGTTTTGTCTGGTTGATTTAAGTAACCCCGAACTACTCCCGCGCCCCCAATAAACATTTCTCCTTGAGCGCCAATAGGAACTAGCTGTTGACGACTATTTAGCAAGTAAATTTGTGTATTGGGAATGGGTTTTCCAATAGGAATAGTCGAACTTTCTACATTTGCTGGGACTTGATAAACACTACTCCAAACAGTGGCTTCAGTTGGACCATATTCATTATATAGAGAAGTATCTGGGAGTTTTTCATCGTGCTGTTGAGCCAAGGCGCGTCCACTAGCTTCTCCTGCTACTATAACTACTTTGAGAGATTGAAGTTGTACAGTGGTAGAATAAGTTAACAGTAAACTATAGAGAGAAGGTAAGCATAAAGTATGAGTTACTTGCTCGCCAGAAATTATATTTGCTAACTCCTGTATATCTTGCTCCAACTTTTGTTTTGGTAAGACTAAAGTGCCACCCTGAGATAGAGTCCAAAAAATTCCAGCAACGGAGCTATCGAAAGCAAAAGAAGAGAGTAACAAAAAGCGATCGACAGGTTGGCTGTAATACTTTATTCGAGCTGTTGTGGAATGGACGAGGTTGCAGTGAGTAACTAATACTCCTTTAGGCTTACCTGTGGAACCTGATGTATAAATGACATAAGCAAGATGCTCATTTGACTCTAGATTAGTTAGTGGGGATTTGAAATTATCATTTTCTTCTAGCTTTTGCCAATCTGTATCTAGGCAAATAGTTGGTAGGGAATTGTTAGGTAATAAATTGACTAACTTTTGCTGAGTTAGAAGTATAGTAGCTTTGGTATCTTGCAAAATATAAATCAATCTTTCTTGAGGATAGTTTGGATCTAGAGGAACATAAGCACCACCTGCCATCAGAATGCCCAGAATTCCTACTACCATTTCTAAAGAACGCTCTAACAAAATGCCCACACAAACATCAGGCCCAATACCAAGAGACTGTAAATGGCGGGCCAAACAATTAGCCTTTTGATTGAGTTCTCGGTATGTCAGATATTGACTCTCGAAAGCAACAGCAATACCATCGGGATTCTTTTCCACTTGCTCCTGAAATAGATCGTGGATACAAACATCTTGCCGATAAGCAGTTTGAGATTTATTCCACTCCACAAGGAGTTGATGTTGTTCGGCCTGAGCCAACAAAGGTAAACTGGCGAGAGTGCTATGGGAATTTTCAACAAATCCTTGCAATATAGTTTCTAGAGAACCTAAAATCCTGGTAATTGTTCCAGAGTCAAAGCGAGCAGCATCATAAATTAGGATTAATTCCAGCGATGTTTTCGGAACTACCAGCAAGGCCAGGGGATAATTACTTTGTTCAAAATAATGGATATCTTCAATTCTTAAGGCGCTATTTTCTATTTGAGTTTGTGTCGGATAGTTTTCCAAGACAATTAGGCTTTCAAATAAAGAACGTCCTTGAGGTACTTCACTCCATCCTTGAATTTTGACTAAAGGTGTGTACTCAAAAGTACGAATATTGAGGAGTTGAGACTGTATTTCCTGCAACCAAGGGATAAGTTCTTTTTCAGGATAAATTTGCACCCTTACAGGTAGAGTATTGATAAAAAGCCCAACTATTTCTTCTACTCCAGCTAAAGTTGCTGGACGGCCAGAAACAGTTGTTCCATAAACAACATCTATCTCACCACTATATACACTCAATAGTAAAGCCCAAGCACCGTTGATTACTGTATTTAGAGTAAGTCGGTGTTGTTTTCCCCAAGAATTTAGAGATTCTGAGAGTTGAGGATTTAATAAAATTTGCTTTTGGCAATAATTGGAAGTAGATGTAAGTGAGTTAGCAATGGGCAGTGGTGTTGGTTCTGCAAATCCCTTGAGAAACTCTTGCCAAAAGACTTTAGCATTATCGAGATTCTGTTCCTGTAGCCAAGCAATGTAGTCTCTATAGGGGCGAGGGGATGGAAGACTAATATTTTTTCCTTGACAGAATGAAGCATACAAGGCAAATACTTCTTTCAATATAATCCGAGTTGACCAACCATCGCAGAGTAGGTGATGAAATGTCCAGACTAGTTGATAAGTATTATCTTGGAGATGAATTATTTTTATACGCATTAAGGGGGCTTTTTCTAGTTGAAACCCTGAATTGCGATCTGTGTCTAAAAACTCAGCTAATGCAGTTTCTTGATCTTTTGAAGTCAAGCTACACCACTCTGAGAATGTCCATGATAGTTCTACTTTTTGACGGACAATTTGTAAAGGCTCATCTAAACCTTCCCAGAGAAAAGCAGTTCTTAAGGTGTCATAACGTTCTATAACTTTTTCCCAAGCTGATTTAAAAGCCTGTATTTGAAGTTCGCCTCGAAGCTTGCAGGTATATTGATCTATATAAACTCCTGAGCTTGGAGAAGCTAGGGTATGGAATAACATACCTGCTTGAACATGAGAAAGGGGATAGATATCCGCAACATTTTCTAGCTTCATAAGAAAAAACGGTAGTGCGTTAAATAAGTTAGTAAAATTATCAGGATAATCGTTTATGAATTACCATTAATCAACAGAAAACAAAAATTAGGTTTGATTTTTATTTCTAGGAGCAAATATAATCAATACCAGTTGCTTGTTTTATCATAAAATTTATATACCAATATGATTTAAATTGTGAGATATTGGATACTCTTAGCAAACACTTAACTAGGAAGAAAAAAATGTATCCTCTTCATAATATAACTGCTATATTCTATCCTTTTAAGGAATACCTTAATTCTCACATCTGATTTCCAAACTCTTATCTTGTCCAAATAATTAGCGATTGAAAAAACTTTCTCCTCCTTGATACTTTACTTTTTCCTTTTTCCTACCTCTTCTCTAGAGCAGCAATTATGACTCCGTATTTATAATTATTCAATCGGAGATGATATTAGTCATATTATATAGACTTCTATAAATAGACTCCTACAAACTTTCTTTGTTCCCTATTGAACTATTTTAATTATTATTTGTAGAAGTCTATCATTGTTTGACATAATCTTTTTCTGTGCTATACTTATCTCAAACTATTCTGAATTCTTGATCGAAATCAATATCAATTTCTGGGTAATTAAGTAGTTAGGTGATTTTAATAGCTATGCCAAACTTTAGTCAAGGAATTTTCCGATTATGAATTTCCTATCATAAAAATTACCAAATTTTCTCTTCTTTTTCAACCAAGTAAATATTTTGATATAAAAATGTTCTTTAGGCAATTATTCTCACAACATAAACAGGCAAAAAATAGTAACTTCTGCTTGCCAGTTATACCAATTAATAATAGTCTCAGAAACTATAATATTTGGACTAAAATAACTAAAAATAAGGCACTGCACTCTATACTTATCTATATTGCTATCGCAATTTCATTTTGCTTTTTATCAATATCTAACGCCATTGCTCATGCTCCCGAACAAAGTTATCTTTATTTTAAGATTTATGACCAATCTATTGAAGCTCGTGTCGAAATGACTGTTGAGGATATCAACACAGCTTTAAACTTAGATTTACCAACTAACCGAAAACCTAAATCGGAAGAAATAGAACCTCACCTCGAAAAAATTAAGGATTATATAGATAAAAATCTCACAATTAGCAATAATCAACAAGAATATGTTTTGAAATATACAGGATATAAATCTTGGAGAACAGGATTTGCTAGATTTTTGGATTTTGATTATCAAATTGATAACTTGTCAGAAGTTCCTGAAAGTCTTGATGTTGACTACAGGGTTCTATTAGATATTAAACCAAAACATAAAAACTTAGTTGTGATTGAGCATAATTGGAAAGCTGGTACATTCGCTAATGAATCTTCAGTTTCCTTAATTTTTACTCCAAATAGCAAACCACAAACTTTAGATTTATCCTCTGTGTCCGTCTTCAAAGGATTTATTGCTGTAGTCAAACTTGGGGTTCTTCATATTTGGGAAGGTATCGATCATATTCTGTTCTTGGTTGCTTTAATTTTGCCATCTGTTTTGCAAAGAGAAAATTCACGTTGGCAACCAGTTAAAAATTTCCGTCCTGCTTTTTTTCATGTAATAAAAATTGCCACTGCTTTTACCATTGCCCATAGTATTACATTAGCTTTGGCAACGCTGAAAATTGTCGAAATACCCTCTCACATAGTTGAATCTATAATTGCCCTTTCAATTGCAGTTGCTGCCGTTGATATTATTTATCCTATTTTTGGGAAAAGAATTTGGATAATAATCTTTGTATTTGGACTATTTCATGGATTTGGCTTTGCGAATGTATTAGCAGAATTAGGTATTGTTCAAGAACGCGCATTTCTCTCTTTATTTGGATTTAATTTAGGAGTAGAGCTAGGGCAAATTGCGATTATTGCTGTTATTTTTCCGATTCTTTATTTACTGCGACAACAAAAATTATATGCCAAGTTTTTACTAAAAATAGGATCTGTTTTTCTGTTTATTGTTGCTGTTTATTGGTTTGTAGAACGTGCCTTTCAAATTAATATTAATGCTAGGGGTTTTGTTGAACAAATTTTGCCATTTATTTGAAAAATATCATGTGCCCCTTCCAGGGGAGCTACCCTATCGGTAGAACAGTTATAATTAGGTTCGTAGTTGGGCTTTAGCCCTAATATAAATCTGGTGATAATATAATATAATATCAAATCCGGTAGCATTGGTATAATTAAATAGTTAATTAGGAGTCAGGAGTCAGGAGTCAGGAGGGAAGAGAATTTAGAAATATTTGCTAATGGGTGAAGATGAAACATTTTGTTATACCGAATTAAGCGGATTTGATATAAAATCAATTATTTCCCACTACTGCCTACTCCCCATGTATGTATAAATATAATACCAATTCACTTTAAGGATATCACAAATAGTTTCAAACTTTAAATGTCAAATAATTGCCTGAAACTGTTATTTGTTAAAAGTTTTTAGCAATCGTAAATCTGGCATTCTCAATTTAGTGAAACGGTATAAGAAACTATCAAGTCTAAGTTAATATGGAGAAAAATAGTGGAAACCTTAATTTTATCAGTCAATGATATCCGTAAAATTGTACAGAAAGTTGGCTTAGATATGTTGATGGATGAAATGATAGCTCGTCTGATCAAAACATTTCAAACATTCGATCCCAACAAAACTATCATTCCTCCTCGTGAAGGCTTTAACTATGAAAATCCTCATACAGGGTTGATTGAGTGGATGCCGTCACTAGCTCAAAAAGAGGGAGTAGTTATTAAAGTAGTTGGCTATCATCCTACAAACCCAAATACTCGTCAACTGCCAACAATTGTTTCTACTGTATCAGCCTATGATACAACTTCAGGACATTTGATAGGACTGATGGATGCTACTTTTATCACTGCTCTCAGAACAGGTGCTGCATCAGCCGTAGCTAGTCAATTGATGGCTATACCCAATAGCAAAATTATCGGGCTTATAGGTTGTGGAGCGCAGGCAGTTAGTCAGTTGCACGCCCTTTCTCGGATTTTTGATTTCGAGCAGGTTCTAATCTATGATATAGATTCAGCAGCCAGTAACTCCTTTGAAACAAGGGTTTCCTGCCTTAACCTAAAAAATGTAGAAGTCAAAGAAACTCCATTAGAGAAACTTGTTACTTTAGCTGATATTCTCTGTACTGCAACCTCCGTCAAAATTGGTGAAGGTCCTGTTTTTCAGGATAATTCCCTCAAACCTTGGATACATATAAACGCCGTAGGTTCAGACTTTCCAGGAAAAACAGAACTTCCTCAATCTCTCCTTCAGAAAAGTTTTGTTTGTCCAGACTTTCGCACTCAAGCATTGAAGGAAGGAGAATGTCAACAACTAAATCCTGAAGATATTAAACTTGAACTATATCAATTGATACAAAAACAAGAGCAGTATAGAGATATTCAAGATCGGCAAACAGTTTTTGATTCGACTGGATGGGCATTAGAAGATCGGGTAGCAATGAATATATTTCTAGACTATGCTCAAGAGCTAGATGTAGGAACTTTAGTACAACTCGAAAGTATTTCTGCTGATTTTAGAAATCCTTACGATTTTTCTATTTCAGTGGAAAGTAAAAGAGAGCAAACTCAATTGTTTCCAGTTTCGCGATAAAGCAAAAATCAAAGAAAAGCTTTTAACTAACTTCATCTATAATTTCCTATGGATTTTTCTTGGTCAGACGAACAATTAGCTTTTAAGCAACGGGTAATTCAGTTTGCCCAAGAAAACTTGAATGGTGATATAATTGAACGCGATCGCCAGGGTAAGTTTTCTGAAGATAATTGGCGAAAGTGTGCTGAATTCGGCATTCAGGGAATGTGTATGCCTGAAGCCTACAGTGGCTCTCCTCCATTAGATATTATGACTGCTGTTTTGGCAATGGAGGGATTAGGTTACGGTTGTGAAGATAATGGACTGACATTAGCACTCAATGCTCAAATGTGGACAGTGCAGATTTTACTATTGCAGTTTGGTACAGATGCTCAAAAACAGCGTTACCTTCCTCCTCTATGTAAAGGTGACTGGATTGGAGTTCATGCTCTATCTGAACCTCAGTCAGGCTCAGATGTTTACAGTCTGAAGACAACAGCTCAAAAGTGCGAAGGGGGTTACATTCTCAATGGGCGAAAAAAGTTTGTCACCTGTGCGCCAATTTGTAACCTAGCAATCGTTTTTGCCACACTCGATCCTAGTTTAGGTAAATGGGGTATAACTACTTTTCTTGTAGAGCGGTCATCCCCTGGTTTTTCTACCAGTGATGTTAAAGAAAAAATGGGTTTGCGTACTGCTCCTTTTGGCGAAATTTTCTTTGAAAACTGTTTTGTTCCAGAAGAAAATAGACTTGGACCAGAAGGAGCTGGTTTTAGTTTCTCCCATAACTCTCTCGAATACGATCGCTGTTTTAATCTTGCCAGCGAACTGGGAGCAATGGAACAACAGTTGGAAAAAGTAATTGCTTATGCTAAATCTAGAGAACAGTATGGCCAACCTATCGGAAAATTTCAATCAGTCTCGAACCGAGTTGCTGATATGAAGTTGCGACTAGAAACAGCGAGGTTACTTCTTTATAAAGTAGCTTGGCTAAAAGATAAAGGAAAACCTGCCATGTTAGAAGCGGCTTTGCTGAAGCTCTATTTGAGTGAATGTTTTGTCGCTTCAGGTTTAGATTCAGTTCGTATTCACGGAGGTAACGGCTATCTGACTGATTTTGGTGTTGAACGGGAGTTGCGAGATGCTATTGGTGGTATAATTTATGCAGGTACTTCCGATATCCAACGCAATATAATTTCTCGTTTATTAGGACTCTAAAAATTTACAACTAATAGACATCTGGTGATAATTAAAAATCAAATCAATTATTGTGCAGAAATTATTAATTATTTCCCTCTACTCCCTACTCCCTACTCCCTACTCCCTCTTTTCCGGAGAGGTCTAATAACAAACTCTTGAGACTTTTAGTATGATTTATCTTATTCCCCATGCCATAGATCGGTCAGCAAAACAATTTCCCGAACAGGAAGCCTTCCGGTTTGAATCTAAAAGCTTGACCTATGCCAACCTTGTAAGTCAGTCTAACAGTCTAGCTAATTTTTTGAGGACTCAGGGAGTAGAGCGAGGAGACCGAATTGGGATTTATCTTAATAAAAGTCTTGAATCAGCAGTTGCTATCTATGGGATTATGAAAGTAGGAGCAGCTTATGTTCCCTTAGACCCTACAGCACCTGCCTCCCGGATTAGATTTATTCTGCAAAATTGCGGTATTCGAGGTCTAATTACCCAACCTCAAAAACTCTCATATATCTCAGAAATTTTAGCTGAACCCACTCCGCTAGAATATATTATCGGAGTTGCTTCAAAAGAATTACCTGTGCGAACTTTTGCCTGGGAAACAGTATGGGAAATTTCTGGAGAGTCTCCTCCCAATATCAGAATACTGGAGCAAGACCTGGCTTATATTATGTATACTTCTGGGTCTACGGGAGAACCGAAGGGTATCATGCACACTCACCATAGTGGTTTGAGCTATGCAAAAATGTCTGCTCATACCTATGGACTTCATCATGGCGATCGCTTGGGAAACCATTCGCCATTACACTTTGATATGTCTACCCTTGACTATTTTTCTGGTCCTTTGGCAGGAGCGACAACCGTTATTATTCCGGAAGCTTATACCAAATTACCCGCGAGTCTTTCCCAACTAATTGAAAAAGAAAAGCTCACCATTTGGTATTCTGTTCCGTTTGCTCTGATCCAGTTGCTCCAACGCGGTTTACTGCCAACTCGCGATCTGACATCCTTGCGCTGGGTATTATTTGGAGGAGAACCTTTTCCACCAAAATATTTATATGAGTTAATGGAGCAACTTCCCCAAGCACGTTTTTGTAATGTATATGGTCCGGCAGAGATTAATCAATGTACATATTACCATGTTCCTAAGTTAGAAACTATTCCGGAACAGTCAGTTCCCATTGGTTGTATTTGGGAGAATGCGGAAGAATTGGTAGTTGACGAGCAAGATAGACCTGTACCTTCTGGAGAGGTGGGAGAATTGCTAGTTCGTACACCGACTATGATGCAAGGGTATTGGCAACGCCCCGATCTGAACGAATGTGCTTTTTTTTCTCGTCCTGTATTTGGAAATCACAAAGAAGTATTTTTCAGAACAGGAGATTTAGTACAACTGCAAGCAGATGGTAATTACAGTTTTCTCGGACGCAAAGACCGACAAATTAAAACACGAGGGTATCGGGTAGAACTTGATGAAATAGAAGCTGTTCTTGTGTCCCATCCCCAGGTAGAAGAAGCAGGAGCTTTTTCTGTACCTGATGAAGAAGGTAATCATATAGAAGCTGCTGTGACTTTAAAAGCAGAAAAGGAGGTTAGTACAGATGAGTTAATTTGGTATGCAGCAAAGCATCTTCCCAAGTATGGAGTGCCTCTCAAAATTGCTATCAGAGAGGAATTACCAAGAACAACAACGGGAAAAATAGACCGCCGAGCTTTACAAAAAGAAGCTTTCAATAATTAATAATTAACAATTAACAATTAATAATTACCTCTTCTTAAAAAGAAGAGAATTCGTTAAAAGAAATTTTTTTATCCTTGAAAGGAGAGGCTTTAAACCTTTATTTTTCGGTAAGTTAAAAAAGCATTCAGCAATCAGGAGGATCGGTGGAAACTCAAGAAATACTTAAAAGATATATCAGTGAAAATTTACTTAATAGTCGGTTTGAGGTGGGAGCAGAGGATGATTTGCTAGGAAATGATTGGGTTGATTCTATGGGTATTATGCGACTTATTGCCTTCATTGAGGAAAAGTTTGAGATTACTGTACCTTTGGAAGATGTGACAATTGAGAATTTTCGGACGGTTCAAACAATTGATACTTATCTAAATAAATAGTCCAGTAGGGTGTCTTAGTGTAACGTAACGCACCATCCCACATAACCCGGTGCGTGACAGTAAAATCGACCATTATTCCAAATGCTTATGAATAGTTCAGAAATAGACCGATATGGCTAAAATGGTGCGTTACGATGGATTGCTAAATCTATTTCATAGTTTGAATTTAAGCCATCTAACACACCCTACAATTGCACAAAATTAGCTGTCTCACTCCAGTAGTGGACTGTTTCATCTTAAATGTTGCTTTAGGAAAATGCTGGAATCTATCTATAGCAACAATTTAGATCGAAAAGCTAATGCACCATTTTAGCTAAAACAGTCCAGTAGGGTACGTTAGTGTAACGTAACGCACCATCCCACATAACCCGGTGCGTGACAGTAAAATCGACCATTATTCCAAATGCTTATGAATAGACCAATATAGCTAAAATGGCGCGTTACGATGGATTGCTAAATCTATTTCATAGTTTAAATTTAAGCCATCTAACACACCCTACAATTGCACAAAATTAGCTGAAACAGTCCAGTAGGGTGCGTTTCGCTGCGCGACATGAAAAGTGTAACGTAACGCACCATCCCACATAACCCAGTGCGTGACAGTAAAATCGACCATGATTCCAAATGCTTATGAATACTCCAGTAATAGACCGATATAGCTAAAATGGTGCGTTACGATGAATTGCTAAATCTCTTTCATAGTTTGAATTTAAGCCATCTAACACACCCTACTCTATAAGTTAATTTTAGACCATTTATTTACAATATAAATATGATTATGACTGGTATAGAAATAAAAAAGTTGGCACTTCCAACAGAGGGAATAAACGATATCGTTGAACGATCTAATTTAACATCTAGTCAACTGTTACTGTGGTTAGGGCAAAAGTTGAATCCAGAGACGCCATTATATAACATGGTTTGGGTTTTTACCATCGATGGCGAAATAGATCCAGTATCTTTTCAGCAAGCTTTTCAAACCCTAGTTAATAATAGTGATGCTTTGCGTACTGTTATTGAAGAAGTGGATGGCATTCCTCAACAAAGAGTGCTAACCACACTCACCTACAATTTACCTTTACTAGATTTTACTGCCGAAGTTGATACTAAGGTCGCTCTACAAAACTGGATTCAAGAGCAATGCAAACAAACCTTTAATCTAGAAACGATTCTGTTTGACTCAGCCTTAATTCAAGTCAGCTCAAAGCAGTTTGTTTGGTATCTTAACCAACATCATTTAATTACGGATGCTTGGTCAGTGATGCTGGTTTATCGTTATATGAGTGAGTTTTATGGACAATATGTTGAGGGAACTCTAGTATCACCCAAACTGCCAACTTATGCCGAATATATTGCCTATGAAAAAGACTCTCAAAACTCTCCTCTCTACAAAAAAGCTATAGATTATTGGCAGCAGAAGCAAGATAAATCCCTTGAAGCTGTTATTTTTTACGGCAAATCTATCAACAAACCCTCTTCTCGTACTCAAAGAGTATCCTACAATTTAGGCACAGAAAGACTATCCCAAAAATTAAGGGCAATGGCAACGGAGAAAGATATTCGTTCCCTGAGCTTGCATTTGTCGCTCTTCAATATCTTTGCAACTGTTCTTTTTGCCTATCTTTATCGCATTGGCGGTCAAGAAACATTGGCCATTAGCACGCCAGTCCATAATCGCCCTACTACTAATTTTAAGGAAACTATAGGGGTTTTTATTGAACTCTTTCCTTTCCAGATTGAAATTGAGGCGGGAGAAACTTTTTTATCCTTATTCAAGAAAGTTCAAAAAGAGTCTGGTGCATTCCTACGGTATGCTCAACCTGGTGCTAGTAGTACTGCGATTAATCGTGGGATTAATGTTGTTCTCAACTATATTAATGCCTCCTTACCAGATTTTAACGGACTACCAATGCAGTCGGAGTGGGTTCATTCTGGATATGTGGACAGTCAGCATCATTTACGACTGCAAGTACATGATTTTGATGCTTCTGGTGACTTTTTATTACATTTTGATTTTAATACTGACCTGTTTGACGAAAAGTTACAACATCAAGCGATCGCTCATTTTATCAACCTGCTCAAAGGATTTATTGAAGATAGAAGTCAAGTAATAGATCGGGTAAACCTTGTGGGAGAAGAAGAGAGAAAATATCTTTTAGAGGAACAAATATCTCCTCCCATTTTCAGCGACGATCTTAAGGAAACTGTTGTTCAGAAATTTGAAGCGCAGGTTGAAAGTAATCCTGAAGCGATCGCCTTACAGACATCAACAATTATTGGTGAAGAAAAGCAGGTTACTTATCGGAATTTTAATGAACAAGTTAATCAACTAGCGCACTATCTGAAAAAGCAAGGGGTGGGTGCAGAAGTTCCCGTGGGAATTTTGATGAGGCGATCGCTCCAAACGTTAATTGCTATTTGGGGTATTCTGAAAGCTGGAGGTGCATATGTGCCAATTGAACCAAATTATCCTCCTGAAAGAATTGCTTTTATCTTAGAAGATACTCAAGTTCCCATATTGTTGACAGAGGAAGCTTTAGTGAAACATTGGCCCTCTGACAGAGGTTTTGAGATTGTGCAACTGGATCGGGATTGGGAAAAAATTAGTGATGAATCCTCAGAAAATCTTGAGAGTGATGTCAAACCAGAGCATTTAGCTTATATCATCTATACTTCTGGTTCCACAGGCCAACCAAAGGGAGTAACGATCGAACATCGGGGATTAATTAATTATGTATCTTGGGCACAGCAACAATATTTGCCAAACCACGAGCAAAACTCTGAAATAGCATTTCCTCTGTTTTCTCCCCTTTCTTTTGATTTAACAGTTACTTCTATTTTTGTGCCACTTTTAAGTGGGGGAAGGGTAGTAATTTATGCAGAAAATACAGGAGAAATCGATCTATCTATTCAACGCATTGTAGAAGAGAATGCTGTGGATATTATTAAACTTACTCCTTCCCATTTGTCTATTATCAAAGATATGGATTTGAGTAAGTCTCGCATCAAAAAAATGATTCTGGGAGGAGAAGACTTAAAGACATCTTTGGCAAAAACAGTTACAGATGCTTTTAACGGAGAGATTGAAATTTATAATGAATATGGTCCGACTGAAGCAACGGTTGGTTGCATGATTTATCGCTTCGATCCGCAACAAGACAAAGAAACTTCAGTTCCCATTGGCAAACCCGCAGCTCAATCTCGCATTTATTTGTTGGATAATTATCTCAATCTTGTTCCTCAAGGAGTTGTGGGAGAAATTTATATTGCTAGTCCAGGTTTAGCCAGGGGTTATCTCAACCGACAGGAGCTGACTCAAGAACGTTTTATTCCTAATCCCTTCCATCCTAAAGAACGAATTTACAAGACAGGAGATTTAGGTCGTTGGCAAGAGAACGGTCAATTGCAATATCTAGGTAGGGGCGATCGCCAAGTAAAAATTCGCGGTACAAGAATAGAGTTAGGAGAGGTAGAAGCAGCTTTATCTTCTCATCCAATGATATCTGATTGTGTGGTGGATGTCAGTCGCCAAAATCACCAACTAGAAATTCAAGCCCCATTACATTATTGTACAAAATGCGGTATCTCATCTAATTATCCCGATATTACCTTTGATTCAGCAGGGGTTTGTAACATTTGTCGTAGCTATGAAAGCTATAAGCACAAAGCCCAGAAATATTTTAAAACTCTTGAAGATTTACAAGCTATATTTAACCAAGCAAAGACTAAAAAACAAGGAGAATATGACTGCTTAATGTTACTCAGCGGGGGTAAAGATAGTACTTATGTTCTCTATCAATTGGTGGAAATGGGATTGAAGGTATTAGCCTTTACTCTAGACAATGGCTACATTTCTGAACAAGCAAAAGGCAATATTCGGCGAGTGGTTGAGTCTTTGGGTGTAGAACATATTTTTGGTACTACTCCAGCTATGAATGCTATTTTTGTCGATAGTCTCAAACGTCATTGCAATGTTTGTAACGGTTGCTTTAAAACCATTTATACTCTCAGCATGAAACTCGCCGATCAAAAAGGGATTCCGATAATTGTTACCGGGTTGTCTAGAGGGCAATTTTTTGAGACGCGACTAACTGAAGAATTATTTACCAAATCTACCATTGATATTGACGAGATTGACGAAATGGTTTTAGCAGCCAGAAAAGCTTATCATCGGGTAGACGACGCTATATTTAGAGAATTAGATGTTGCTGCATTTCAGGATGATAGCATCTTTGAGAAAGTTCAGATTATTGATTTCTATCGCTACTGTGATGTGGAACTCGATGAAATGTTAACCTTCCTCAAAGAAAAAGCCCCTTGGATAAGACCCTCCGATACCGGACGTTCAACCAACTGTTTAATTAATAACGTCGGCATTCATATCCATACTCAAAAGCAAGGTTATCATAATTATGCTTTGCCCTACAGTTGGGATGTGCGTTTAGGTCATAAAGAAAGAGATGCAGCTTTAGAAGAACTTAATGATGAAATCAATGTTGAGAATGTACAGCAAATTCTAGGGGAAATTGGCTATACCGATACTGAAGAAATGGAAAATCGTCTGGTTGCTTATTATGTTAGTACAACCAATTTTACTCCCTCAGATTTAAGAATTTATCTCGCACAAAAACTTCCCAATAATACCATTCCTGCTTACTTTGTGCCACTTGACAAAATTCCCCTTACCAGTAATGGCAAACTCGATCGCCAAGCTTTACCCAATCCAGAAAATATTCGACCAGAACTCAAAACAGCTTTTATTGCACCCAGTACCCCAATTGAAAATACCTTAGCTCAATTGTGGATAGCAGTGCTAAAAGTCGATCGAGTAGGTATCCACGATAATTTCTTCGACTTGGGTGGGGATTCAATTATGGCAATTCAGATTGCAGCTAAAGCTAACGAGGCAGGATTGCATTTGAGTCCAAATCAACTGTTTCAACATCCCACTATTGCGAGACTGAGCCATCAGGTTAATACTTCATCAAATATACTATCAGAACAAGGAATTGTTACAGGTTCTATTCCCCTGACTCCTATCCAACATTCCTTCTTCACCCAAAATCTTCGAGATCCTCATCACTACAATCAAACTCTACTGTTAGAGGTATCAGAAAATTTAGATTCTGCCTTGTTGGAAAAAGCAGTACAACAATTACTCATTCACCATGACGCTCTGAGGTTGCGTTTTATTCAAGAGTCATCTGCTTGGCATCAGTTTAACTTGGCTTCTGTGTCTCCTGTAGAGATGAAGTTGGTCGATCTATCAGAAAAAATAGCAGCAGAACAAAATATTGCGATGACTGCAATAGAAGAGGAGTTGCAGACAAGTCTCAACCTCTCTCAGGGAGAATTAATTAGGATTGCCTTTTTTAATCTAGGAGTTAATCGACCCAACCGTTTACTAATTATTATCCACCATCTTGCTGTTGATGGGGTATCCTGGCTAATTTTATTGCAAGATTTACAAACTCTTTGTCAACAACTCAGGGATGGTAAGACCATGCAACTCCCCCTGAAGACAACTTCATTTAAACATTGGTCAGAAAAGCTAGTTGAATCTTTACAGTCAGGGAACTTGCAATCGGAAACCGATTATTGGCTACAACAGTCTTCTTTGACCCATTCTCAGATTCTTTTAGACGATCGCCATGGCGAAAATACAGAAGCATCTTCCAATCATTTTTCTGTCTCTCTGAGTAAGAAAGAAACCCAAGCACTTTTACAAGAAGTTCCCACCGCGTATCATACTCAAATTAATGAGATATTATTAACTGCCCTAATTCTCTCCTTTCCTCAAAATACCCAACAGCGATCGCTTCAGGTAGACTTAGAAGGCCATGGTCGAGAGGAAAATATGGTCAAGGAGGCCAATTTAACTCGTACTGTTGGCTGGTTTACCTCTGTTTTTCCTGTCACCTTGACAGTAGAAGATATCTCCGATATAGAATCTGCCCTCAAGTCCGTCAAAGAGCAACTGCGTAAGATTCCCAATCGAGGAATTGGCTACGGGATGTTACGCTACCTCAGTCCAGATGCAGCTCTTATCCAAAGACTTGAATCTGTAACACGATCGGAGATTCTATTCAATTATTTAGGACGCATGGAGCAACTGCTACCAGAAGATTCCCCCTTTGTGTTTGCCCGCGAACTTACCTTGTCTCGTAGCCTCAGAGAAAAACGACAGTACGTCTTAGAAATCAATGCTTTTATTATCCAGGAACAACTGAGAATTGATTGGCGCTATAGTCGGAATCTACATCAAGAAACTACTATACAACAAATAGCGAATGATTTTCTAGGAAAGTTACGATCGCTCATTGAACATTGCCTCTCTTCTGAGGAAGAGGATTATACTCCTGATGATTTTCCCTTAGCTAAGTTAGATGAGCAAAAACTCAGTAAACTCTCCAATTTGCTCCGTAAAAGTATCACGGAGTAATATCAAATCCGTTTAATATGGGGTATAGCTCACGGGGTGACAAGCTAGTTAAAAGCTATATATCCTAACATTATGCACTACAAAATATAGGACGTCAAAAGGGGAAAACTTGAGTAAGTATTTAGACTTATAGTATGGAGTAGGAAGCGATATAGCTGCCACTAGTGCCGGTACGCGGAAGTCAGAAGTCAGAAGTATTGATTAGTAAGACTTTTAGGATTTTGTAACTGGTCAGTTATTTCCGCTCACAAACAGAGTTTGGGCTATATTTGGGCTTAAAAGTTGTGTAATATCATGTCCGGATAATTTCAAAAAAACTTTCTTATTTTTATACTTTCTTTCTCCTCTCTTCCCTCCTGACTCCT
>NZ_JBNHER010000082.1:0-2038 GCF_050015975.1 Dapis purpurea BLCC-M126
ACGCCATATCCAATCGACCAAGAGAAAAGTGCTAGGATATTTCCCAATCTTCAATCAAGAAGGGTTTTAACCAGAGATAATTATCAATTATCCATTATCAATTATCAATTAATGAACGCACAATCTATTCAGGGAAAATAATTATGATTCCTAAAATTAATCTTACTAACTTCATTGAAATTGATATGAACAGTATCATTGCAACTGGAGTTGAAATCGGACTCCTAATATGTCTGTTTGTAGCAATTAGATTTTTTTTAGACAGAGCATATCAACAATTAATAAAAGTACCATCAATCAAAAAGAAGAAAAAAGATGTTGAAGTTCTCTACCAAAATATTCAGATATTATTAACTTTAAGTGGCTTACTATTATGTTTGTTATTGGTAGGAGTTAATGGATGGATTATTTATCAAGGAAAAAACTTAATCGAATACCAAATTTCTTTGATTAAAAGTATTTCCTTTGATTACTTGCTAGTTATAGGAATTAGAGTTCTCAAAATCTTGGGCATACTAATTTTAACTAAATGGAGTATTCCATATCTAAATAAATTTATAATCTGGTTAAAAGAGCGAGCGAAAAATTTTGATAAAATCACTGCCAATGACGCCAGTATTGAAAGATTATTTGAATTTTTCAGGAGCAACTTTAATAATATTATCTGGCTGTTATATATTACTATATCAGCTCAAATTATGCTATTACCAGTAGTAATTATCAAATATTTGTATATAAGTTTGCAGGTTTATATGATTATTATTACGGGCTTACTATTTACTAAAGCTAATACAACAATTATTGATACTTTTGATGCCCTCAGTAAAAAATATTCTGATAAAAGAAATATTTTGCGCATTTATGATCGCCTCAGTAAATTAATTCCTCTTGCGAAAAAATTTCTTGAATATGCAATTTATATTACTACAGCTACTTTGGCAATTCAAAAAGTTGATTTTATTGCTAGTTTAGCTCCTTATGGTCCTGTATTTCTGCAAATAATTGGGATTATTTTTATGAGTCGTGTTGTTCAAGAAATTGGTCAACTTGTACTAGAAGAAATACTACTGCGTGAAGGTGATACAGATAATTTATCTCAACAGAGACGAGAGACATTTTTACCTTTATTTCAAAGCTGTATTAAATACCTGATTTACTTTGGTACAGGTATAGCAATTCTTTATACTATTAAAATTGACCCCACTCCTATTTTAGCAGGTGTGGGTATTTTAGGTTTAACAATTGGAATGGGAGCGCAAAGTCTAGTTGAAGATATAGTTGCAGGTTTCTTTATTTTGTTTGAAAGTTACTATTTAGTAGGAGATTTTGTAGAGATAAATGGTGTAAGTGGTTTTGTCACAGGAATAGAATTAAGAACAACTCGCATTAATGATGGAGATAAAAATTATATTATCCATAATCGTGATGTTAAGGATATAGTAAATCACTCCAGCTACAGTAGTGCAGTAGTGATGCTCAAAATTCCTTATCAAGTCAAGATTAGTCAAATCTCTGAAATTGTTGAAAAAGTTGGAAAAAAGCTTCTAGAGGAATATCCGAAAGACATAATTGAACCAACAATAATAGAAGGAGTAGAAGAATTTTCTGAGAATCAAATATTAATTGAAGTAGTTACACAAGTTAAACCAGGACAACATTTAATGATTCAGAAAGTTTTAGGTTTAATGATTAAAGAAGCTTTTGAGGAAGCAAATATTGAACTTCCCGTGGTTAACCATGTAACACTGAGTAATGATAAACCTATTCCAATATTTTTAAAACCCCTACGTTAAAACTATGGAAAAATCAATAGGAAAGTAATCAATAATTAGGGTTTATGATTCATTAATTGATAATTGATAATGGATAATTGATAATTACCTCTGGTTAAAACCGAGAGGATTGAAGATTGGGAAATATCATTTCTCTTCTCTTGGTCGATTGGATATGCCGAGGTCTCCTCGGCATCCCATCCTAACGGACTGCTCCGCAAACGACCGCTCTCTTGGTTGATTGGATATGGCGTTAGCGTTAGCGG
>NZ_JBNHER010000083.1:0-59285 GCF_050015975.1 Dapis purpurea BLCC-M126
TTTAAACCAGAATTATTTAATTATTAATTATTAATAATTAATAATTGGGTAAAATTGGAAGGTAATCAAATAGTTTTTTTAGGAAAACAAATAGTAATGAGTATTTACAACTCATGTGGAAACTCTATCTCTGTTTAGTAACAACAAGGTAAATTGCAAAAGTTTATTGATTTTTCATTTTAAGAACTTGCATAAACTTGTTTATAGTAAGCCTGATACTCTTCAGACAATAATGGTTCCCACCAATCTCGGTTATTCAAAAACCATTTAACAGTTTGACGTAACCCTTCTTCAACAGTTACAGACGGTTGCCAACCTAACTCAGTTTTAATCTTTGTCGCATCAATAGCATAACGTCGATCGTGCCCTGGTCTATCCTTGACAAAAGTAATTAATTTTTCACAAGGTTGAACAGGTAAATCATTCGCCAACTCATCCATAATTTGACACAACATTCGTACTAAATCAATATTTTTTACCTCATTATTTCCACCAACATTATAAGTTTCTCCTGGTTGACCTTGATGAATTACCGTATCTAATGCTCGACAATGATCTATTACATATAACCAATCCCGGATATTCTGCCCATCTCCATAAACTGGTAATTGTTTTCCTAATAACATATTGATACACATTAGAGGAATTAACTTCTCAGGAAAATGATAAGGTCCGTAGTTATTAGAACAATTAGTAATAATTGTAGGAATACCATAAGTATGATGGTATGCTCTAGCAAGATGGTCACTTCCTGCTTTAGAAGCAGAGTAAGGACTATTTGGAGCATAGGGTGTCGTTTCTGTAAAGGCAGGGTCTTCAGGACTTAAGCTACCATAAACTTCATCAGTTGATACATGGAGAAATATACACCTACGGTCTGAATTTTGGGCTAGAGTCTGATAATGACTTCTGAATGCTTCTAACAGAGTAAAAGTACCTACAACATTAGTTTGGACAAAGGTTGCTGGTCCTAATATAGACCTATCTACATGAGATTCTGCTGCAAAGTGGGCTACTATATCTATATCTTCTTCCTGGAGCAAGCTATCTACTAAAGAGCGATCGCAAATATCTCCTTGAACAAAACGAAAATTTGGCCTATTTTGTAAATCAGCTAAAGTTTCTTTGTTACCAGCGTATGTTAGTTTGTCTAACACAACTACTCGGTGATTAGGATAGGTCTCACACCAATAATGGACAAAGTTAGAACCAATAAACCCAGCACCCCCAGTTATCAATAATCGACTTTCCATAATTTTCATCTCCTGAAGCTACAGTTATCAAATATATAGCACTACGTTTCTTGGTTAGGATAATAAATTTAAATTTTCAGGGAATAGAGGAATTTCCTAAATATTTGCATTTGCGGGACCCTATATTAAACTAATTATCTAGATACTTCTAGACTTTTAGTTGTGTACGTTATTCATTTCTATATATTACTTGCTATGGCAGAATTTATTTAACTAAAGTCAAGGTACTAGTATTGCTATTTTTCCATATTTATTAGTCACCAAAATGTTTTAACGATTGTGTAATTATAATCTATCCTCTATCACTTATCAATTTAGCTATATATTGATGACAAAGTAATATCATTAATCTAGCCAATATTCTGTGTGAGGAAAATAATAGTGAGTCAGGAAGAAATATTAACACGAGCAAAACAAGGAGATCCTAAAGCCATAGCATTTCTGATCGAGGAAAAATTAAGCAATATAAAAATTAAAGTTAGGGCTAATATTCAGAAAAACAATCTGCACATTTTACTAGAAGCCTCTGAACTGCCAAATCAGCAAACTTCTATTGGAGTAGTTCATCAAACAATGAAAACTCTCAAAGGACCATCAATTGATTTTGTCAATATTTATGGGCGAAGATTAGGTCATACAATTCCTGAGTGGACAGAAGTAATTGAATTACATCAACCTGCAATATACCATCCGGCAGGAGTAGGGACAATTTGGTGGCAACCAGAAAATACAAATTATTCCCAAGATTCTTCTACAGTTACTTTACCTGACCTATCTAAAAAAGCAAGTTTACATAATTCAGAAATAATTCAGACACAGCCAGAAGAGGAAGTAGATTCTTCTGTTATTTATCTCAATCAACCTGCTAGAAAGAAAAGCAATTTGGCAACAACAGAAAAATCATTTTATCTCCACTCTATTGAGAGGCTATCTTTACATAAAAAGAATAAATTTGTTTGGCTATTAGCAAGTGCGATTAGTATAGTATTAGTTCCCATATCCACTTTAGTTATTAATTCTCAAACTGACAGGCTACCTGCTATTATTTCAAATCTTTCTCCACCACCAAAAACACCTCATCCCAATACCTCAGTAGCAGACGTTAGTCAGTCAGTTCCAACAACTATACCTACTACTAACAATATACAAAATACCCCAATCAAACCAACTAATTATCAACTTAATTTATCAGAAGTTTCTGAATTTCTTTTATCATCAATTAAATCTCCTATAAATCCTGATACTAGAATCACTATTAAAGCAGTAGGTGATATTATTCCAGGTACTAATTATCCGAAAAATAAATTACACCCAAAAAAACAAGACCTATTTGCATCAGTCAAACCTCTTCTGCAAGATGCTGATATTGTATTTGGTAATTTTGAAAGTACCTTAACAAGTTACCCAAAAAGTCGTAAAAGAATGGGTAGTGGTCGAGTATTTGCTTTTAGAACACCACCAGATTATAGATACTTATTGAAAGATGCTGGTTTTAATGTATTGAGTGTGGCTAATAATCATTCTTTTGATTTCTTCAAGAAAGGTTTTGAGGATACTATTACAAATATTCAAAGTTTAGGAATGCAGGCAGTTGGTAAAAAAGGAGAAATTGTTTATCGGAAAGTTAAAGGAATTAATATAGCGTTTATTGCTTTTAGTAATTATAGTTATCATAATTCTATGCTTGACCTAGATTCTGCAAAGAAACTTGTACAGGAAGCAGATGAAAAGGCAGATATTGTGGTTATTTCTGTTCATGCAGGTGCAGAGGGAACTAGAGCATTAAGAATCAAGAATAAAACAGAATACTTTTTTGGTGAAAATCGGGGAAATAAAGTTTTATTTGCTCGTACATTAATAGATGAAGGTGCAGATTTAATTTTAGGTCACGGTCCTCATGTACCTAGAGCAATGGAAGTTTATCAAGGAAAATTAATTGCTTATTCTTTGGGAAATTTTATGGGTTATCGTACATTATCTAGTAAAGGGAAGTTAGGATATTCTTTGGTTTTAGAGTTAGATGTTAATCCTAGAGGAGATTTTGTTTCGGGGAAAATTTTACCTGTTCATTTGAATAGTAAGGGTATTCCTTATCCTGATAAACTTGGTCGAAGTATTAAGTTAATTAGGGAGTTAACAAATAAAGATTTTCCTAAGACAATGTTAGAAATTAATAGTAAGGGTGAGATAACAAGGAAGAAAAAATAAGGAAGAAGCAATAATAATTTAGTCAAGTATAATTAAATATTGCTATGTAATTATGACTGAAACGCAGTGCAAATAAGAAAATTAATATGGTTAAGATAAGACCAAAATTTATCGAAGTGATACCATTTATCAAAAACTTTTCTATATTTATTGAGTCTAGGAATAGGTGGGTAAGTTGTATGCAGCAGACTTATGGGAGAAGTAAACACAATAATAATTAATTTTTAAATGGTTTTAAATTAGCAAAAAGGTGTTTTGTCTGTATTAATTCCTTAATAACTGAAGTATTACTTAAGTATAGAATTAATACATATAAATTGGTATGAGAAAGTTCACTCCTAAATCAGTGTCAAATTTTCATTTCTGATTTATCTCTATTACTCTATCGACAATCAAAGTTTTTGCCTAAAATTTTCTGATTTCTAGGCAAAATTTGCTAAACAGTAGAAAGATTTGCTTCCGACGTTATTATCAAATTTATATGAAATATAAAAAATGCTACAAACAATTTTACTGGTTAAAAGACTTTATACCATTTCTCAAAAATGTTGCTATATTTGATTATGTGGGTGAGGAACGTTACATCCAATGTCCCTACAGAAATGTGGGAGGTTAGGGGAAGGGACGTTGCATGCAACGTCCGTACACATAATAATAATTAACATTAACTGGTTAATAATTAAGGATAATGGTTATTTCACCGGTGTTAATTACTTAATAATTGAAGTATCAGCCAAGTATAGCGTTAATCCATGGGAATTGGTATTACTTGGAAATGCCTATAGCAATCCTCTAATAAATTGTAATACAGCACTTCCCATTGCTCGTGAGGTAAAGTAACTAGACTTTTGATGAGGTCAATGTTTTGGGCTTGTTCCCCTACTCCCCTACTTCTTCAAACTTTCAATAAATCTACCTCATAGCTTCGGAAACTGCTGTATTTTTGTGGCAGAGAGGATTGCGTAATTAAGAACATGAGAAACGGAAATCGCCCGCACAGGAGTCATAATTTTCAAGGTTAATGGCTTAAATTAACTATTATTAAAACTGTCACGAACAATGCGGAGATTACTATATTTGACTAAAAACAGAGTTTGACTCTAATAAATGATATATAAGGTATTTTTCTTGACTTTTGACTTCTTGAAACAGCCTAAGTATTTATAGCAAAAATTTTAGTATTTAATATTATATAGTCATTTTAAATAAGAATGAAACACTTACAAGGCAAAAAAAACTCGTATCAATCTAAACTGAAATAACTATATTTATGATTTATCTATAGAGCAATAGAGACAATCAAAAATTTTGCCTGGTATGTTCTGAGTTCTGATACCAAATCCGCTTATTAAAAGTACCTTTTTGAAAATACTCTATAACTATCTCCCCATTTCCCTATCTCTCCACCTTCTCAAAAAAATACTCTATAAATCCGATTCAGTATGACTTGTATACGTCGCCAATCCAATGGCTACCCTACCTGAATTTATGATACCAATTCCCAAAAATAATGCTATACTTCCTTAAAACTTCAGTTATTAAGTAATTAGAAAAATTTAGTAATGTTTTTAACAATTCACTTGCAAATAGCAAAGATATATTATACCTAGTTTCTCTACTCCCTATTCTCAATAAGATTTACCAGACTTTTGAGATGTGGTACGACTCCTATAAAAATTAAAAAATTAATGATTAATCAAACAAATATAGATCGAAAAGTTTTAAATAATGGCATAGTTGTAATTACAACAGAAAATACGGTGGCTGATATTGTATCAGCAAAAATATTCTTGCGAATAGGTAGTCGTTATGAAACCAGAAATCAATCAGGAATCTCACACTTATTAGCAGCAGTTTTGACAAAAGGAACAGAAAAACTATCCTCTTTAGAGATTGCTAATAAAATTGAATCAGTAGGAGCAAGACTAGGAAGTGATACAACAGCAGATTATTTTTTGCTTAGTATGAAAACAGTATCAGAAGACTTTGATGATATCTTTCAATTATCAGGAGAAATAATCAGATATCCCTCCTTCCCAGAAACAGAAATTGAATTAGAAAAACGGATGACTATTCAAAGTATTCGTTCTCAACTAGAACAACCTTTTACCGTAGCATTCTCTCAATTACGAGAGATGATGTATCAAAATCATCCTTATGCTTTATCAACTTTAGGTACAGAAAATACAGTATCCCAAATTACTCGCCACGACATTCAAAAATTTCATCAAACTTACTTCCGTCCAGATAATATAGTGATATCTATAGTAGGCAAAATTAGTAATACAAAAGCCATCGGTTTAGTTGAAAAAACTTATGGAGATTGGCAAGCACCAATAACACCTCTACCAAATTTAAATTTACCAACAATAACTCCTCAACCTTTCACAGAAAAAAAATACCAAGAAACTCAACAATCTATTATTATGCTTGGGTATTTGGCAGCAAATGTTAATAGTTATGACTACGCTCCTCTGAAATTACTTAATACTTATTTGGGAAATGGTTTATCAAGTCGTTTATTTGTAGAACTAAGAGAAAAAAGAGGTTTAGCTTACGATGTTTCTGCATTTTATCCTACCCGTCTCTATACCTCTAATTTTACAGTTTATATAGGTACAGCAGCAGAAAATACAGCAACCGCCCAAGCTGGATTAAAAGTAGAAGTAGAACGCTTAGTTACTGATTTACTTAGTGAAGAAGAGTTAGAAGTATCCAAAAACAAATTATTAGGTCAGTATGCTTTAGGTAAACAAACAAACTCACAAATCGCTCAAATTTTAGGATGGTATGAAATCTTAAATTTGGGCATATATTTTGACAGTAAGTTTCAGGAAAATCTGGAAATGGTGACGAGTGCTGAAGCACAAAAAGTTGCCAATAAGTATTTTATAGAACCTTATATTTCAATTGTCGGACCCGAAAAAAGTAGTGAGTAAAAGAGGTGATTTGGGAATACAAAAAAGCAATTCTAAGAAAAATACCTTTTTATTTGCTTTAGTCCTCTGCTATTTCAAGGTTTAAGCCCATTTAAACTACTAATTTGCTATAACCAGTTTATAAGAGCCAACTTTATTAATACCTAAATGTAATGTTAAGAAACTTAATTGGGATAGTAGTCAAACTTGGCAAAAATTCAAGCTGCATATTTGGCTTAAGCTGTTTCAGTTTATTTATAATTAATTTAAGTAGTGCCGCGATGATGTGGGGACAAATACCTCTAGAAACTAACTCTATACCTATTACTATTAATCGACCAACACTTAAAACAGGTAGCCAGGGAGAAGAAGTATTACAACTACAAGGAGTTTTAAAGTTACTCGGATATTACTTTGGGCAAGTAGATGGAGTATATTCTGATACTACTGCAGCAGCAGTTGTTAAATTTCAAGAATCTGTAGGATTAATTCCAAATGGAATAGTTGACCAAAATACCTGGAACCTTTTATTACCAGCAGCTAAGACTTCTAATTATACGAATAAAACTACAACACTACAAGATAGAGACTCAAATTGTAATTGTTCTCAAAATCCAACTTCAACTACCACAATTAACAGGTCTACTCCAAAAATTGAATCAGATCCAGAAGCCTCGAATATTGATTTGCCAATTCTCAAAATTGGTATGAGAGGTAATGCAGTTAGAGGATTACAACAACAGCTAAAAGTCAAAGGATTTTTTCAGGGAAAAGTAGATGGATTATTTGGCCCTAAGACTCAAACTGCTGTTAAGGCTGCTCAAAGAAAATATCAACAAGAGCAAAATGGGATTGTAGATACTTCTCTATGGATGACTTTACTACGTTAATCAAAAAACTGGTTAAATGTGGTAAAGTTACAGATGTAATTGTGCAACTTAAAATAAGAAACTCCGTGTGCCCAAATCAGAACGTAAAATTCTACTAGATTTTGAAAAGCCTCTGGCGGAATTAGAAAACCGTATAAATCAGATTCGTGAACTAGCTAAAGATTGTAGTAGTGTAGATGTTTCCGAGCAAATTCATCAGCTAGAAGCAAAAGCAACTCAACTACGTCAAGAAATTTTTAGTGGTCTTTCCCCTGTACAAAAACTACAGTTAGCCCGCCATCCAAGGCGACCAAGCACTCTGGATTATATTCAAGCTATTGGTGATGAGTGGATAGAGCTGCATGGTGATCGTGGTGGTAGTGATGATCCAGCAATAGTAGGAGGTTTGGCCAGAATAAATGGCAGACCTGTAGTAATTATTGGTCATCAAAAAGGACGAGATACAAAAGATAATGTAGCTCGTAATTTTGGTATGGCCTCAGCAGGAGGATATCGCAAATCAATCAGATTCATGGAACATGGCAATCGCTTTGGAATGCCTATATTGACATTTATCGATACTCCAGGTGCATGGCCAGGTATAGAAGCTGAAAAATTAGGACAAGGAGAGGCGATCGCCTATAATCTACGAGAAATGTTCCATCTGGACGTACCAATAATTTGTACAGTAATTGGAGAAGGTGGTTCAGGTGGAGCGTTAGGTGTGGGAATAGGCGATCGGTTACTAATGCTAGAACATTCTATATATACAGTTGCTAGTCCTGAAGCTTGTGCAGCTATTCTCTGGAAAGATGCCAGCAAAGCTTCTCAAGCAGCGGAGGCTTTGAAGATAACTTCGTGGGATTTAAAAAAGATAGGAATTATTGATGATGTAGTTCCAGAACCAAATGGTGGCGCTCATTCTAACCCGTTACAGGCAGCAGAAAATCTCAAAAAGGCCATAGTGAAAAGTCTAGATGAATTAAGCCAGTTAAGCAGTCAAGAACGCCGAAAACAGCGTTATCAAAAATTCCGCTCTATAGGGGTATTTGTGGAAACCTAAAAATGAAAACTCTGAAAATTCCTAGAAGTTTCAACTGCAGGTTGAATAAGCACATGCGAGTTGTAAGCAAGTGCAAAGATCCTAATAATAAAGCAATTATTAAGGTGATAAACTGTAGATTGTAGTTTGTTAGTGAAAATACTGAATAACTGTCAGAAAGTATTTGTTAAGAGTATGACAGTTCAATAGAATAGAGAGTTTTTCCCAGACCAAAAGGGCTGAATAAAGTGAAATATAAATATAGACTTACAGCTAGGTATTTTATATAACCAAGCAATTTAGGATTTTGTTTGTTTATAGGTTTGAAGCAGATAGATTTTATCCTATTTCTCAGTTATGTTCTCAATATCGACATAGACATAAAATGTCGTTAAACTTGAAAACTTAATAAATCTCCTTATCATTGCTTGTAACTAGACAGATACTTTAAACGCCTCCGTCAAAAAACAAAATCTATATATATGTTTGTTGAGCTGGAGTTCCTACAACATCTGAAGCTTGTAGAGATATTATAAATGAAAAATTATTTAAAGGGTAATGCTCAATAAACCAGGGAAAGATTTGCTAAAGGTCAAAATAATTGGCATAAGTTGAGATAATACCAGAACAGTAGTGAGAATGTCAACTCAACTCGATAAATGTTTTGAAATTAATTAAACCAATTTAAATTCGTTATTTAGGACAGACTTTCTGGCATAATTATTACAGTAGTATGTATGGTTTCGTTAATGACCAAGTATTTTCACAAGAGGGATGTCTAAAGTGTCCAGTTAATTTGGCTTCATAGCTCCTTATAAAATAATGACAAGAAAGCAAAGAACTACTGAATTAGTCTTACAGCTAGTTCTTCCTAGTTTTGTCAATACCCCTCTCTAGGATTAAGAAACTTATTGGGATCAATCTTAACTATTTGAACATGATAAAATCCTAAATATAGTTGAGGAGTGAATTCTCAATGCTTTTCTGATACCAATTCAGACAGTAATTTACCTATTTTCTGATAACTAATGACTTGTGAAAATGGATTCTTGGTCGGTGTCAAACTTACAGCAGAGAAATTGAAAAACTCTCATAGTTATAGTTCATTGCTCATTAATAAGGGGCTTGCAGTTTATTAAAATACCAATCCAATTTTTGATTCTTTTGAATATAGATTTTAGGGCTGGTATTTTATTTCTGCACTCGTCCCTAACTAAAATTTATTAGCACCAATGAACAAAGAATTATGACCTAAGCTAAATGGCCTAGCACAAGTTAGGTCAAGATATAACGTGCTTTTTTGAAATCTGATCCGAATCTATTATGACTCAAACTTTTTCCAACGGTTCCAATTCTAGCAACACACTTAGCATCAATGGTATTAAAACTTCTGATGCAGATGTAACAGGTAAAATTTCCTATAGACCTGACCATAGCTCCTCATCCAATGGTCAATCAATTAGGCAACAACCTCCTGCTGAAGAGAGTAATGAGGCAATGATGGAGGCAGTGCGGACAATGCTACTATCAGTAGGAGAAGATCCTGAGCGAGAAGGATTACTCAAAACTCCCAAGCGGGTTGCAGAAGCAATGCAGTTTCTCACTAGTGGCTACAGTCAATCCCTTGAAGAAATTGTGAATAATGCTATCTTTGATGAAGGTCATAATGAGATGGTTCTAGTTAGAGATATCAATCTTTTTAGTCTTTGTGAACATCATATGCTGCCCTTCATGGGAAAAGCTCATGTAGCCTATATTCCTAATCAAAAAGTAGTAGGTCTTAGTAAGCTAGCTAGGATTGTCGAAATGTACTCTCGTAGATTGCAAGTCCAGGAGCGACTAAATCGTCAAATTGCTGAAGCAATTCAACAAGTTTTAGAACCAAAGGGTGTAGCAGTTGTAATTGAGGCTACTCATATGTGTATGGTAATGCGGGGGGTTCAAAAACCTGGTTCTTGGACTGTTACCAGTGCAATGCTTGGTGTTTTTGAAGAAGATCAGAAAACAAGAGAGGAATACTTAAGCTTAATTCGCCATCAACCTACATTCTTTTCATAAGTAGTAACTGAATTTAGTGGGAATAAGGAATTGAATAAGGAGTCAGAAGAAGGAAGACAGAAGCTAGAATTAATTAGCAGTCTGTATTAATTGAAAACCACCAAATCATCAAATTTGGTGGATTTCTTAAACCCATTGATACTCGTTTACTAGAAGCAAGCTATATCTGCCAGTCTGAAAGAATTCGCCAAATAAATTCTGACTCCTGAATTCTTTCTTGGTAACTTTTCTTATTTTCCCTTCTCTTCTACAATTATTTATAGGAAACCAGGGTTAACAAGCTGAGATTCAAAGTAAATAACTTAGACAAAAAAAAATATACACATCAAGAGATTTCTGATATGGCTAAACCAATCAAATTTGGAACAGATGGCTGGCGCGGTGTCATAGCTGATGATTTTACTTTTGAAAGGGTTGCTTTAGTAGCCCCCATTGCAGCACAAATCTTAGAGAAAAATTATGCTGATTCTACTAATAATAGTAAAACAGTAATTGTCGGCCATGACCGCAGGTTTATGGCTGAAGAATTTGCTCAAGTTGCTGCCGAAGCTGTTCAAAATGCAGGATTTGATGTTTTGTTAACTGATACTTATGCTCCTACTCCTGCTTTTAGTTTAGCAGCATTTCAAAAACAAGCTCTTGGGGCAATTGTGATGACCGCTAGTCATAATCCAGGGAAATATTTAGGGTTAAAAGTAAAGGGTGCTTTTGGTGGATCGGTGCCTCCAGAAATAACTAAGCAAATAGAAGATTTATTAACAGTTGAAGTGGAAAAAGATGGGGTTCAAGGAGGGAAAAGAGAAAGTTTGAATCCTTGGCCGAGTTATTGCGAAACTCTACAAAAAATGGTAGAGATTGACAAAATTAAGTCGGCAATTAATGAAGGAAAATTAAAAGTTTTTGCCGATGTAATGCACGGTGCTGCTGCTGGAGGTTTACAACAAATATTGGGAGTAGAAATTGAAGAAGTTAATGGCGATCGTGACCCTTTATTTGATGGTGGAGCACCTGAACCTTTGCCTCGTTATTTAAGTAAACTTTTTAAAGAAATTAAAAGTTACCGAGTAGCAAATAAAGAAGGTTTAGCAATTGGATTAGTGTTTGATGGAGATAGCGATCGCATTGCTGCTGTGGATGGTGAGGGTAATTTTCTCAGTTCTCAAATTTTAATTCCAATTCTGATCGAACATTTGACAACCAGACATGGGTTTAGTGGGGAAGTGGTGAAGACTATTAGTGGTTCCGATCTATTCCCGAAAGTTGCAGAGTTATACAAGATGCCAATATTTGAAACTCCTATTGGTTATAAATATATTGCTGATCGGATGTTGTCAGCTCAGGTGCTTGTGGGTGGTGAAGAGTCTGGGGGTATTGGTTATGGTACTCATATTCCAGAAAGGGATGCTTTGTTATCGGCGCTCTATTTGTTGGAAGCAGTGGTAATGTCTGGTGAAGATTTGAGTGTTATTTATGCCCAATTGCAAGAAAAAACCGGTTTTAGTTCCGTTTATGATCGGATAGATTTGCCTTTACCTAACATGGAAGTGCGAGGGCGGCTGTTGGAGGAGTTAACAAATAATCCTGTGACGGAGGTTGCCGGACAAAAAGTAGTTGATTGTTTGACCATAGATGGGTATAAGTTTCGGTTAGCTGATGGTCGTTGGTTATTAATTCGGTTTAGTGGTACGGAACCTGTTTTACGACTTTATTGTGAAGCTGCGGATATTCAGAAAGTGAAGCAAACTTTGGAATGGGCGAAAAATTGGGCTAATAGTATTTAGGAGTCAGGAGTCAGGAGGGGTAGAAAGGGTTTGTTCATTTTTGTCTATAGCAATCTTAAATAGGTTGTAATATTTTATCGTAGGGGTTTGGTTTCCAAATCCTATTTTCGTTTAGGTTTGGAGAGCAAACCCCTACATTTTTTTTCACAAATCGTTTCATACTGCTATAGCTAATTAAGCCGACAGGATATTATTATAAATTTGAAGAATAGATAGGGTGGGTAAAGATTTGCTCACCCTATTACTAAATTTATCGAAAAATACGAAATGAAGATTTAATTTTTGTAGTGTTAAGTTAGCCTAATATCAAAATTTATTGCTTAACTTATGAACAAAATTACTGTTGCTTTAATTAGCGGGTATCAACAATACATTTCCCCTAGAAAAGGTTTTTCTTGTGCTTATAGAATATTGTATGGTGATGAGTCTTGTTCTCATTACATTAAACGTATGTTTATAGAACAAGATTTTTATGGAGCTATTGCAGCAGCACGTCAAAGGTTTAAAGCTTGCAAAGAAGCTAATCAAATTTTGAAGTTACAAGCAGTTAATAATTGTCAAAATGAAGAAGATTTGAAAGATAAAGAAAATTTGGTAAAAAATAAACCGCCTAAATTGAAATTAAAAGATAGTGATAAGAGAAAATCAAATTGTAGGAAGACTATAGAAAATATTGATTGTTGCCCGTATGAAATCTTGGAATGTGATGATTGTGTTCCTGAATTAGAATGTGGTAGTTGTGGCTTAGATTGTAGTCCAGATTGTGGTAGTTGTGGTGGATAATTATCAAGTAAAGCCCCTAAGTCTATAGGGGCTATTTTTTTGTCGATGCACGATTGCCTACAGATACAGAATATTACAAGTTGGCACTTCATTACATTTACTCTAGTTTTATATCATGTTCGGATAATCAGTTATAATAAACATTCTTAACTTGCTCTAATTTACTCTTTCTCTCCCGACTCCTGTACGGGCGATTCGCGAATCGCTCCTACGACTCCTGACTTTTCTTCTCTCCTGACTCCTGACTCCTGGCTCCTGACTCCTCCCTACGTTATTTATAAGTATTCAACCGAACATGATATTACGCCAATAAGTAGGTTAAGTAGGTGATAAACATCACCAGAATTATTTATCTACTTCACTATTTCTCGGCAGTTAGCCTCACTCTATCAATACTTGCAGTCTCACTCTTTCCTGACTGAAAAATCACCACAATTTTACTCACAAGTCACCACCATCAGCAGAAAAAAGGTTGATGATTAAAACATAGAGTTAATTAGCAGTTAAGGAGTGCCGATACAATAAGTCTCTGATTTTTTAATGTATGTGTTTGTGTGTGTTTTTACATTGTAGTCCCTATAAACTTAGGGGCTATTTTTTTGAGTGATTGAGGTTGCATTGCATTATTATACTAAACTAAAATCCTTTATGGAAACTACCAACACTCACTCATTTCCTAGTCAATTTTTCTTTTCTACTCACTCTCAACTAATAGTCTTTTCATACAAATTGAGTACATTATGAGTAGACACCTTCAATTAATCATTCCTCACACCCCTAGAGTCTTGATGCACCATAGACTCTACGCTTTTTCTGTTCATGGTGTAAATCCTGTTATTTGCGGATTATCCAGTCAATGTGCAAGAAAATGCACGTCCGCCTATAACAAAAACGATTTTGTGATAACTTTTGCACATTATTGCACTTCACAAGAATTTAAGAGATGATAAAAATATAGAAATTTAGCAATTACAAGGAGTACCTCAAAAAAAATATTAATAAGCTTCTGATTGAATTTATGTATGTGTTTGTGTGTGTTTAGTTGTCTTACCCCTAAAGAGTTAGGGGTTATTTTTTTTGTGTGGGCATAGTTATAAAACATTACACTATTTTTCTTGCTTACACCACACAATCAAGAAAAAAAAATGTGCAACATAGATTTACTGCTTATAAAAAGTAATGCTACACTTGGAAAGTGTCAAAATAAGCCTCAAAATGGCAAAAATGATTAAAGGCTTATATCACATCAATAAATAGTATTTAAAAATATGAATTTCAAGTATAGCAAAGTTTTTGAGAATTGGTATTAGGCAGAAACTGGGTTGATCAACTAAAATTTGCAATATTAACCATTAAATTAGAGTAATAAACCCGGTTTCTTAGTTAAGATGTGTAAGTTCTATAGAATTAATCTACAAAGACATGATATAAGTATCTTTAACCAAATAAATATTTATATAGAAAAATGGAAAATATTACTCCCACACAAATAACTCCTAAATTGCTAGTTGTCGCTACCGGTAATCCTGGAAAACTTCAAGAAATGCAGGAATATCTAGCTGATTTGAATTTAGAATTACAATTAAAACCCAAAGATTTAGAAATTGAGGAAACAGGAGAAACTTTTCTAGCTAATGCTCGCCTCAAAGCAACTGAAGTCGCAAAAGTTACTGGGAAATGGGCGATCGCTGATGATTCAGGATTAGCAGTGGATGCTTTGGATGGCAGACCAGGAATTTATTCTGCTCGTTATGCTCCTACTGTCCCAGAACAAATAGAGCGAGTATTGACAGAGTTGGGGGATAATTCTAATCGTCAAGCACAGTTTGTTTGCGCTTTAGTTATTGCGAGACCTGATGGTACAGTTGCCTTAGAAACAGAGGGAATTTCCCGTGGAGAAATTCTATATAGTTCCCGTGGAAATGGTGGGTTTGGTTACGATCCAATTTTTTATGTTCCTTCCGAAGAAAAGACTTTTGCTGAAATGTCTGGGGAAATGAAGCGATCGCTCTCCCATCGTGGTGAAGCTTTTAAAATATTATTGCCTCAGATGAAAGAGATGTTCACTTAGTTTTGTATATTAAACATCTCCAAAATAAAATGGATCAGGCAATTCAGAAGAAGGTAGCACTAATAATAGTTAGAGCGATCGCTATCAAAAGATTATGCTTAGGTTTCTATAGAAAAAAATAAATTAGGTTAAAATGATTAACTCGTCATCATATAAATTTCTAATACTAATATTAGGAGAAAATAATTTATGGCCATGAACAAACCAAGTTGGCTAAAATCAGAAACATGGACAAAGTTTATTGCTAAATACGGAAATTCTCCTCAATGCAAGTGGGAAGGTTGTAATAAACTGGCAGATACAGTCGATCATATTGTTGCCAGACGTAATGGTGGTTCTGATGAAATAGAAAACTTACAACCACTTTGTAGAGAACATAACAGTAAAAAAGGAATTAAACCTGATGAATATTGGTCAAAACAATTCTTTTTCGATCATCCTATCGATCATCCTAGAATAAATCTTGAGAAATTAAGAACTGCTCAAAGACGTGAAGGGTGGGATAGGGTTATAGATTATAAAGACTGGTTTTTACGCCCTTGGAATCAAATTAATCGCATTATTTACGGTAATTTTTGGATTGTTGGTGCTGGTAAAACTCTAGCTCCTGTGGTACAAGCTTGTGCGTTAAATTATCTGATACAAAGAGATTTAGGTAAATCACATCCTCGGATTAATAGAATTTTGATTTTAACTAAAGAACTTGCTATTAGAGATCAAATAGCCAACTCTTTTAGTGGAGAAGGAGAAGGAGCAAATGACTTAGTAAAATATGGCATTTCATCGGATGCTCCAAGAGTGGGAATATTATCTGAAGGTTCGCAACTTATAGATTTTCCCAGTTTAGAACGTTGTGATATTTGGGTAGCTTGTATTCAACAATTCTTTGAAACTAATAACAATCCCAGGAAAAATTTATCGGAAATTTTAGCTCAATTTCCTTTTATAGCTATTGATGAACCTCATCATGCTTTAAATCAAGTTCTTAATATTGTTCAAAAAGCTGTAGATTCCTTGGTTTTTGGTTATACAGGAACGCCTATTGAAGCAGATGGACAAGCTCTTTCTCAGTTCACGTCACTTTCTGTTTATGATTATGATGATGCCAATGAAAATGATCGTTCAATGAAATATGTAAGTGATAAAGATGGAGAATATAAATATTTTATTGAGGAAGTTGGTATTACTAAAGCAGAATTAATCAATGATGATGGTTTTCTCGAAACTGATGATGCTACACAAGAGGGATATGATAAAAACTTAAGACCACAACTTTCTGTTGTACAAGCAGTCCTTACTTATATGGAATCATGTGATAAGATTGAGCAAAAAACATCATTAATTAGTGAGATTGCTCCCCATCGTCCTGAAGGTTCTAAAGCTGAGTTATGGTATCCAGTACATTCAATGATAGTTGTAGATAGTGTACAAATAGGTCGAAAAATCTGTGAAAAAATAAATCAAATTTTTGAAAGTAATCGAAGAAAATTTCCAAAAGATAAAGGATATAGTGCTGAAATTATTCACTCTAATCTTGCTGAAGCACTTGAAGATAAAAATTTAAAGAGAGACGAAAAAAATTATATCAAAGGTAAAAAGATGTCTCCAAAGCATCCTTGGATGTTGTATCAACAAATGGGAATAATTGATGAAAACTGTAGTCGTGTTCTTGTTGTCATCGGAATGGCAAGAGAAGGAGTAAGTAACCGTTATTGTGGTTGTATTGGATATGCTTGTAAAAGTGAATCTTTAATTGAGCTTGTACAAAGAGCTATTGGTCGCCAAATTCGGAGCTACGATCAAAAAGAACAACTGAAAAAGCAATTTAAGCCTGGAGAAACCGATCTAGATTTAGAATGTATAACCCTTTTTACTCCACCTAAACGACTAGATAGCGTAAAAATTATTACCCATGAGACTTATGGTAATGTTAATGATATTCGTAGAGCAATTTCTTATATCTGTAATATGCGAGATCATTTAGAAGCAATACCAACAATAGAACAATTAATCGAAGGTGAAATTACTCCAGGTGTTGATATTCCAATACAGGGAATTTTAAAAACAAAAGAAAAAATAGAAATTGCTGGTGATATTGGAAAAACAAAACAAACTAATCCAAATCAACCAATTAATACGGGAAAATATCAAGATAATTGGGGCGATAATAATTCAGATAAACGTCAGAAAATTTCTGAATGGGTAGGGAAAGTAGTTGATAATCCAGAAGATGCAGAAAGAGAAATAAATTACACTGAAACACTACCAGAAATTCCTGTTGTTTGGGATGAAAAACTTGATTCTCAACCATCAAGAGAACAGCTTACACAATATATTAAAACTCACGAACCTGATTTGAGCAATCAGTTAGATAATCCTAGTTCCCAAATCGTTTTAGAAAGATTATACATAAGGTGGATTGAGAATTTCGATCTTGGTCATATTCCAAATATTTCTAAACTTAGTGATATTCGCAAATCAATTGCTTCTAAAGTTATCAGTTCTTTAGGCAAAAATTTAGATAACAGAAACAAGGTTTATGAGTTAGTAGGTAGTGCAATGAAGCAAGTCCTAGGAACAAATAAACCGTTAAAAGATGATAGTAGATATAATTGTCCTCAAGCACAAGCAATTTTAACCCGTAAAGATGTAACGCAAAAAATTATAGGATGGGTAAGACATCAACTAATTATTAAAGGATATTGTCCTAATTTAGCAGTAGCTTTTGAAATAGAAACAGAGGAAAATTAACTTAAATGTCTAAGTCTCAAAGAGATAAAGAAATAGAAATTGCTCAAGGTGCAGGTAAAGCAAAACGTGCTGCTGGTAAGGCAGTTCATGGATTAACACATACTGAAGTTTTGACAGATTTTTATAAACTTAAATCAGATGATGCTAGAGCAGCTTTTGCTAGGACTTGGTTAGCTAAATCTTCAGAAGCATTAAATGAAACTTGGAGTGTCATTTATGAACTTTTGAAACTTGTAGAAGAAGAAGAGCTGTATAAAAAAGAAAGCTCTTTAAATAACTCCAAAATTTACGATAATTTTCAAGAATATTTTGAAGATACACTCAAACGGCCTTTTGAAGAATGGGCTAGACTAGAAGCAAATTATAATTATGTTTCTAAATATTGTCCTGAATTATTTAGTAGTAATTATTCAGAAGTAAAAATGGCACAAGATGAGGTTGAAAAAAAAGAACAAGAAGTTATTTTGACAGCATCTGAGTATGAACGATTAAAAAATAAAGCAGATCAATACAACCCTATATTACATTGGGAACTTTTGCAAAAAGCAGTTGACAATCAATGGATATTATCTACCTCTGAAGTGAAAGAATTAATAGGTGTAAAACCTAGAGCTTCTTCTTTTGCTAGAGGTGCTTTTAAGTTTATTAAATGCGGCAAAATTGGTAATAAATCCGCTTGGAGTGTTGAAAAAGTGTAGTAATTCCTAGTTAGACTGAGGCAAAAGAACCCAACATAGTCCTAGTTTTTGTTGGGTTGCGCTGTCGCTTTTCCCATATCCCTGAAAAAAACTGATAACTGGAATGACTTCAATCTAACCTACTAAAAACTATAACGTCTTAGTTTTTGCATATACAATCCTATTTTAAATTATAGCAAATATTTACTCACAATGAACTTCTACTTAGGACTTGATTTTGGCACTTCGGGAGCGCGTGCTGTAGTTATTAACTCTAATCTTGAGGTAAAAGCACAAACACAGTATGTTTGGCAAAATGCTGAGGAAAATAAATTACCTCATGTTTGGCAAAATGCTTTATTTCATCTCCTGAACAATATTCCCCAGGAAACGCGAAAAGAGATTCGAGCGATCGCTATTGATGGTACTTCGGCAACCGTACTATTGTGCGATGGTGATGGTAAACCTGTGACTGAAGCTCTTCTTTACAACGATAGTAGAGGGGTAGCAATGATGAATAAGTTGAAAAGTATTGCTCCTTCTAATCATCCTGTTATTAGTGCGACTTCTAGTTTGGCAAAATTGTTATGGTTGGTTGAAAATATTTCTCTGTCAAATCAAACTTATTATTTTTTGCATCAAGCAGACTGGTTAGGGTTTTTGCTTCATGGAAAACTAGGGGTGAGTGACTATAACAATGTTTTGAAACTAGGTTATGATGTGGGTGAGTTATCTTACCCAGACTGGTTGACTAATTTTGTTAATTCTGAAGTTCGGAAAAATATTCAGTTACCAGAAGTAATTACACCAGGTGCGACAGTCGGAAATGTGACAACAGAAGTTGTTAATAATTTTGGTTTGTCTCCTGAATGTGTTGTTTGTGGTGGTACAACAGATAGCATTGCTGCTTTTATCGCCAGTGGTGCTAATACTCCGGGAGAAGCAGTCACTTCTTTGGGTTCGACTCTAGTGTTAAAACTTTTGAGTCGTACTAGAGTTGATGATGCTAAATATGGCATTTATAGTCATCGTCTCGGAGACTTGTGGTTAGTAGGTGGCGCTTCCAATACTGGAGGTGCTGTTTTGCGACATTTTTTTACTGATGCGGAGTTGGAAAATTTCAGTATGCAAATAGATCCCAATGCTGAAAGTGGGTTAGATTATTATCCTTTGTTGCAGAAGGGCGATCGCTTTCCTATTAATGACCCAGAATTACTACCAAGATTAGACCCTCAACCAGAAAATCCTGTGATGTTTCTTCATGGTTTACTTGAAAGTATCGCCAGAATTGAATTACGAGGTTATCAATTGTTGCAAGCATTAGGCGCAGCTACCCTCACAAAGGTCTATACTGCTGGAGGCGGTTCTAAAAATCCTACTTTTACAGAAATTCGGGGACGATATTTAGGAGTACCTACGATGAAAGCTGTTTATACAGATGCAGCTTATGGTAGTGCTATTTTGGCAAGTCGTTAGTAGACACAACTGAGTCTAATTGGGGTATAGCCGCACTACGCGCAAAATACGACATGACGTAAAGTTATGCAAAGAAACTCAAGATTTTGGCTTAGATTGGCGTAAAATTGATACCATTAGAATAGATAAAATTTAGTTCCAACTCGCCCTAATTAGACAAGGCCAGCAAAGCTCTACCAAATTTAAAAAAGGCTCACTATATATAGATTTTAGTTTTTATTGATAATAGGACTGATATAGAATCCGAGTAATTAGTTATCGTATGATTGAGGAGTCAGGTAGGGGAGCCGTCGGATTCGCGATGTACAGGAGTCAGGAGTTAGGAAGGATTTGATTGTGGGAATTATGTAGGGATATTCTTAGGAAGGTCTGTATTGAGTAGAAGTAGCAAGTGCGGTAACTGTATAACCGGATTTCATATTACGCAGCAACTCTATCGGTAGGGTGCGTTGCAGGGCACATTACACCATAGCTAGCGTATAATGCCCGAATTTTGCGTAAGTCTTGTGATAAATCAAATAAGCCTGCAACAAAGACTCGAAAAATTGCTAAAAGGGAACTAATCGCAGCTAAAACCCCCTGTGGAAGCTTTTTCATACAAGAATTTCAGGATAGTTGGTACTAAAACGCAGTTTCTCTAGGAATAGGTGAAAGAGAATCAAAAATTTTGAATATTTTGGAAAAAAATCATGAAAATTCTAAAATCTATCGCAACAGCGACTGGATTGAGTACAGCAGTTGTAATTGCTTCTGTACCTTTAATATCAGTCGAATTAAAATCGGCATTAGCCGAACCTGCTAAAACTTATCAAATTCAAGGTTATGTAGGAAAAACTTTAGATGCTGACTCTAATCGAGGTGGTGCAAATGGCACAAATGTTCAGCTATGGACATTTACAAATGCTGGTAATCAACGTTGGCAACTATATGGTGATGGAACAATCCGAACAGTCGCATATCGAGGGATGTGCTTAGATGCTGATAGTAATAAACTTAATCAAAACGGTGCTAATGTCCAACTATGGGAATGTCATGGAGGAGAAAATCAAAAGTGGAGAATTAGTGGGCGTATGATACTCAATCAAGCTTTTCCTGGTAAGTGCTTAGATGCTGATTCAAATCGAGATGGTGCAGATGGCACAAATGTTCAAATGTGGGATTGTCATAATGGTGCTAATCAACACTGGAATTTAAGATTAAAATAAAGTCTCCTGAAAACCATCAAGATACCGTAATCGCCCCTTCATTCACTGGAGGGGTTTATTATTCATCCCGTATCAACTTTTGTCTTGAGAACACCACTTCTCATACCGTTTCACAGAATTCAGAAGTTATACCAATTACCAAAAGTAATGCTATACTTCAGTTTGACTTCAGAAGTCAAATATTTAGCAAAATTCAAAGTCTGTTTTTGACAATTATTAATCGGTTAGTATTAGTTTTTCCTACTTTTAACCTCTCCCCCACCTCCCCCACTTCCCCCACTTCCCCACCCAATCATATATAGCATTCTTTTTGAGAAATGGTATTAGACATTAGATTTGATCGACTAAAAACTTTGACAATACAATAATTTCAGGCAATTATTTGACATTTAAAGTTTTAAACTATTTGTGACATCCTTAAAGTGAATTGGTATCACTAATAGATTAACTAGATAAAGATTCAGTAAAGATGTTGATTTGTTATTGTTTTTTTTAGCCAGATGGGTGACGCAAAAATTATCTGAATCAGAGAGTTATTTTATGAGTCACTTTAGGAGATAATAATAAGTATCGGGTTGAGGTTCATTTTATGAACAATGTTGTACTTGGCCTAAACAACAAACTTGTTGCTAAGGTCGCTAAATTAAGTGGAATGAGTTCTGTTGAAGCCGCAGAATCATTAGCAGCACTAGAAAGATTTACCACTGCAGATTTCCGTAAAATAAGACGAGCAGATAAAGAAGGAAAAAACGAAAAAAACGTTAAAAATCTTAATAACTTTATGCACAAAATGCCCCCTTATGATGGTAATATTTATCGGGGTATGTCTTTTAGTGAAAGATCGATAAAATCTTTTATTCAACAATTAAAACCCCACAGAGATTATACTTTAGATTCGGTTACCAGTTTTACTTCCGATCCAAAAGTTGCTGAGACTTATTCTGGTCATTGTTACCCAGTAGTAATTCGGGTAAAACATAACCATTCAGGAGTTCCTATCAGTGATTTCTCAGCAATGTATACTGAAAGAGAAGTATTAGTTCCTAAAGGTACTAAATATGAGGTAACTCATGTACCCAAGGAAGTTAAATTAGGGGAAGTAAATTATATCGATCTGGAAGAAATTTCCATCGAAGGAGATGATTTTGATCGTAATTAATTAACTTAAAAATAAGAAGTATAAACTATACCAATTTTAAAATAGTACAAAAGGTAATAGGAAATAGGAAATAGGAGAAAATCTACCCTGACTTTTGATTTTTGCCGATTTCCTATTTCTTATGTGGTAAGTATTTCCTGCGGAATGCTGCGCCAACAGCCGTCAGCTATAAGCTATTAGCTCTTGATTTTAATGCCTGATAAAAGATTTGGTGAATGCTTATGACTGTTTAGGCAAAATTATATTCTACTATAAGTGATAAATTATATAGTCATGCTAAATGATTTGTGAAAAAAACTGTAGGCGTTTTGTCTCCAATTATTGAACTGGCAAGAAAATAGTCATTATTTCTCCTTTAGTTGGTCGATGTCGAACTACTAATTTTCCTCCTATTGCTTGAAACAAATTTTTAGTCACTTTTAAATTCAAACTCAGATTACCTGTTTCTGGTTGAAACATTAATAAATGACCAATAGATTTAAAAGGTGTTTTTGTGGAACTGGTGAAAGGTGAGTGACTTTTTCCACATACATCAGAATCAGATTTAAGCTGTAATTTTAGTTGATTTCCAGCTAACATTACCTCCACCTGCATAAGACTACCAGGAGGTAAATTTCGGGAAAAATTTTCAATCAAATTTCCTAATACTTGGTCAAGCATAGTCGGATCGCTTACAACAGTTGGCATTTTTGGAGGTAAAATAACTTTCAAAGTATGATTTCTTTTATTTGCCTTTTGTTGCCAACGAGGTATACTCTTTTGAAAGACTTCAGCTAGAGGAATAGTTGTTAATTGTAGGTATGGATGTTGTTGCTTGAAGGTTTGCTGAGTTTCTAATTCTACTGCTCTAAAAATTAGATTAAAGCGTTCTATTTGAGAAGTACATTCAGCATCAATCATTTGTAAACGCTTTTTCATTACTTCCTGATTTAGATTAGGACGTTTTAATAAAAGGCGAGTTAAAGTCTGAATTGTTGCTAAAGGAGTTTTGACTTCGTGGGCGATCGCTTGTAACAATTCCACATCAGGAGATTTGAGATTTTCAATAGTAGATTTTAGTGATATAGTAGTTTCTTGATTTTCTGTATTTTTGCCAGGATTCTTAACTTCTAATGCTTCATTTTTACCATCTACATTTGGTAAATTATCCAATAACAAACGACTAAATTCCATGACTATTTTGTAGTCAGGTGCAAGAGGTGGAAACTGCTCAAACAGACGATCTAAAATAGCTAATCGCTGAGAATATTGGGAAATAAATTTTTGCTGCTTATCAATATTTATAGTCGGAAAATATGTTGGCAATACTATTCGTTGGCGTAAGATAATCCATGCTTTTTTGACTGTCTCTGGGTCAAAAGAAAATAGAAAAGCTGGTGTATTATCTGATTTTTTTCCTAAGACCATAATCAAACTAAATTCAGCAGTTAAAACTAAACAAAACTGCTCATTTGTTATTGGGTCTTTAGTCGATAAAGGTAATATTGGTATAGCAGAAGGTAAGTAATTAATACTATCTGCTGCTGGTAATAGAGGTAAGGTTTGCCATTTCAATATCGATAACCAATCTAAACTTTCTGGTATTTCACTGGTAAATATTGATGTAGAAAAACTGCTATTTAAAGCAGGATTTGTTAAGACAGGAGTAGGACTAGATAATACTAATCCACGATATAATTTTAGATGAGAAACTAAGGAGTTAGAAGTTGGGGATTTTGAGCTGGTTTGAGATTCCCAATTTCTGAGCAAAGGAGTAGTTTTTTTAATTTCTTTTTCTTTGTCAATTTTCGTCATCTCTCGATCTTTTAAATCTTGAGAATCTGAGATTTTTACTGACTTTTCTAGCAGTTGATTAATGGTAGCAATAGCACTATACCATTCCTTTTGAGCTTTTAAATATAAATCTCGATTTCTGTCAGTTATGGAAGGAGGAGGATTTTCCCTAGCTATTTCTATTTTTGTTGCAGACAAATCACTATTTGACCTCTCTAGGGCAAAAATGTCACTTAAAGTTGGTAATACATAGTTGTCCATTTTTTTGACTAAAATAAATGAATAAATAATTTTAATTTATTAACTAATAAATTCAGACTTCTACAGAGAATTTAATATTCTCTAATTGGTTATCTGTAGACCTTACTTAATACTTAGGGTATCTGTATTGAGTCATTACTTATGTTGGTAGAACCGAACTAAATAACCGCAATCTCCGCTTATTATGACAAAAGTCAATAATTTGATTGTTGACTTGAAAGATGTCACAAATATTTTGAAATCTCATGGGGTGACAAACAGAGCAAAACTATATGTAGAATAAAAGGTTTAATTTTTATTAAGGTTGATTTTTATGTCAATTTCAATGATGGCCATAAGTTACATTTTATGCTAAAAAAAGTCGGTCTACTTTAATGATGAGACCGACAAAATGTAATTTTTATCACTATATGAGTCATATTTTAAACAATCTTTGACCAATACTCAAATCCAAACTTTATCAATTTTATATCAATTCCATAGTCAAGAAAGGAGCGTGGGATTCGATTCATTGCCACAATTTTTAGCTAGATCGCCGATTCATCTCACGCCATAATCTGTGATTTGGCGTGAGATGAATCGGCGGTTAATTAAGTAGGCTCGATGCCTGCTTAATTAACAATATTACTCTGGAGTTTTCTGATTTTCAATGTACTTTTTCAAAGTAGAAATTGTCACTCCGCCGCAAGAAGCAATAAAATAAGAACCATTCCAGAGAACATCTTTCCAATAAATAGTATTAATTTGTTCTGCAAATTCTTTTCTTAACCGTCGGCTTGTAACTGTTTTAATGTTATTAACTAGCTTGCTTAACATAACGTTTGGATGATATTGAAACAAAATATTAACATGGTCTTCTTCCCCATTAAACTCTATTAACTTACATTCCCATTTAACTAATAACTCTTCCAAAATTTCATTTAACCTTACCAGCATTGAGGCTGTAAAAACATTTTTTCTATACTTGGTTGTTAAGATTAAATGGGCCTTTAAATCTGATACTGACCGCCCACTTGACACAAAATCTAATTGCATAATAGTTGTCATTTTTTAAAATTGGTGCCATAATAAAAGCATACACCAAGTCAAAGCAGATATGCGAACCGCCTACCAGTACAAGCTCAGGCTCAATAAAGAACAAGTCGCAGTAATAGAATTGTGGCTGGATTTATTGCGTCGGCAGTACAACTATCGGTTGGGTGAGCGGTTCTCATGGTGGGAAGAAAACCGCTGTCCGGTTAATGCTTGCCCGTTAATAATGCCAATTCCTCAACTTAGAGATAATCCAGACTATTATTCTCAAAAAAAGGATTTGGTAAATACCAAAGATAAATTTCCTGAGTACAAGTTAATTCATTCTCAAGTATTGCAAGATTGTATTAAACGGGTAAAGCTTGCCTTCGATAGATGGTTTAAAGCAGATAAAAATGGGCAGAGATTAGGAAAACCAAGGTTTAAGGGAAAAGGTCGTTATCATAGTTTTACTTATCCTCAAATCAAGCAAGATTGCATTGAAGGAAATAAAATTAATTTACCCAAAATAGGTAAAGTAAAGTTAATTCAACATCGACCGTTGCCAGAAGGTTTTCAAATTAAAACCGTCACTATTAGCCGTAAAGCAGATGGCTATTATGCAACCTTGTCGTTGGAGGATAAATCAGTTCCAGCTTTAACTTGTGATATTGAACCAATCCTAGAAAATACGCTAGGTATCGACATGGGGCTGAAAGACTTCTTGGTAACAAGTGATGGAGAATCGGTTCCAATTCCTCAATATTATCGCTCATCTCAGAAGCGGTTAAAGACTCTACAAAAACGTTTATCCCGTAAGAAAAAAGGCAGCAAAAGATGGTTAAAAGCTCTTATAGCTGTGGCAAAGCAACACAAAAAAGCGGATGCGACCCCGCGACGACGAGAGTCGCAAGGGAACGCGCACCAAGCAGTTGCCGACAAGCGCAAAGATTTTCATTTCAAAACAGCTAATGAATTATTATCAAAAGCGGATGTTATTGCCCACGAAAACTTAAATATTAAAGGGCTGGCGAAAACTAAATTGAGCAAGTCGATTAACGATGCTGGATGGGGACAATTCTTAACTATTTTAACTGTCAAAGCTGAGAATGCTGGGCAAAAAACTATAGCTGTGAACCCCAAAAACACTAGCCAAGACTGCTCGAATTGTGGTGAAAAAGTCCCTAAAGAATTATCTATCAGAACTCATTCTTGCCCACATTGCGGTATCGTCATAGACCGTGACTTGAATGCCGCAATAAACATAAAAAATAGGGCGGCAGGGCATTCCGTCCTTAAAGCTCGTGGAGCCCGACGCAATGGCGGGGCTGTGAAGCGAGAAGCCCACACTATAGCGTCAGCTTAGTGTGGGAGTATGTCACGGATGGAGATAACCCAATCGATAGAAAATAGCGTAACCATTTCTTAGAGAAGGGTTATGACTTGTTCGTAAATAATCTGGATCTTCCATTAGGCGATGGTAGCTGTGATAGTTCTTTAAAACGTTGATATCATCCAGGATAATGATGTTAGCTCCGTAAACCTGCTCGAGTTCAATCAAACCAGTGAACTCAGAACCATCGATCAACACCACATCAAACCTATCTATTTTGTGTTCCTCCTGAATAGTGTGAATGATGTGTGTAGGAATACCACTGGTTTCAATGTAGCTCCGATCCTCCTGTAGCCATCGCATTAAGGTATCAAGGGAAACTTCCTGCATGACTTGGGCATGGCTCTTGTAGAAGGCCATTACTTCTGCCGGGGAAGGAAATTGCTCTGCTGTAACAGTAGAAGCATGGTAGCAATGAACTTGAGAATACTCTTCGTAACGCTTGGCTAGCTCGGCAAATAGGGTATCAACTGCTTCAATGCAAAAAAGATGAGGCTGATGAGGATTTTTTAACATACCTGTAACGAAAGCTTCAGTGCTACCCTGGCCTGTGAAAGAGCCAATTTCCAAAAGAGTCGATACAGTCTCACTACTAGCGATCCGTTGGATAGCGTAGTAAAGCTCGTCGTACTTGATATCAGCAATGGTTTGCCCTTCCACTCGGACTAGGAAGTTCTTTAAAAGGAATGTTAGGACACATTGCTCTTTCCCCTATTTTAGCCACAATTATTACTGATGCAGTTCAAATTTTGCCAACAGAAACTACTGATTCGGAGATATTTTTTACCATTATTGCCATCCTCAGTATCACTTCTGCTATCAAGGGAATTATTTACTTTACAGTTGGGAAATTAAGATTAGCGGAGTTTACGAGCTTTGTTCCTCAACCGATAATGGCCGGGTTTATCACAGGAATGGGACTTTTGTTTATTCGATCGTCAATTAAGATAGCAACAAATATAAACTTAAATTGGTCAGAGCTTCCCTTATTTTTTCAGCCACAGATTTTACTCAAATTATTATCTACAGTCTTCTTTGGATTCACACTTTGGTTAGTTTTAAAGTTTTTTCAGCACTTTCTCACAATTCCTCTGTTTATTTTAGGAGGAATGGGATTATTTTATTTAAGTTTAACTTTAACAAATATTTCTATTTCCGAAGCTTTTCAAGAGGGGTGGTTACTTGGCCCATTTCCTGAAAGCAACTTGGCACAATCATTAGACTGGTCAGGCTTAAAAAAAATCCATTGGTCGTTGGTTTTTCAAAAAATTCCTGACATCATTGCTTTTATGCTAATTGATGTTTTTGCTTTCGCAATCTCTCTTGGTGGTGTCGAAAAAATTAGCAAGCAAGATATTAATATAAATCATGAATTAAAAATAATTGGTATTGCCAGCATTTTGAATAGTTTTTTTGGCGGAACTATTTTAAGTCCTTCAGCTTATACTTTCGCCACACAAAAAATGAGATTTAAAACTCGTTTTATTAGCTTCTTTTTTATTGTACCTAGGATAATTTTTATCTTTGTAAATATATCTTTTTTGGCTTTTTTCCCAAAAATAATTATTGCTGGAATTTTTGCCTATTTAGGAATTTATCTTCTCTTTGATAACTTGTATGAAGAATGGTTTATAGTTTCTAAATTAGAATATTTAATGATGTTAGTAATTGGCTTATCAATTGCTAATGGAAACTTAATTATAGGAGTTGTAATTGGCTTGATTAGCTCAAGTCTTGTTTTTGCTATTCAAGCAAGTCTGATTACACCTATTTATCAATCTAGCATTTTGAATATTGACAACAATAATAAGACTGGTAAAGCTTATATTTTAAAATTGGAAGGGCTAATATTTTTTGGGAATATGAATAAGTTATTCAAGCAATTAAATAAATGCCTCAACGAAAATTCACCTGAAACTTCAAAATGCCTAATTTTGGATTTTAACCGAGTTAGGTTTTTAGATTCATCACTGATTGAAAAATTAGCTAATTTTCAAAGAACGGCTCAAAAGAAAAATGCTTATTTATTATTTACTGATTTAAGCCTAAAACACGAACAACAATTTTATCGAGGCGATATTCTTGAAAAAAATGAGTCTTTGAACTTAGTTTTTCCCGATATTGATCGCGGTTTAGAATGGTTTCAAGAAAATCTTGTAGAAAAGAGATAACGAGGTGACAAGCTAGTACCGCTACGCGGAAGTCAGAATTCTGAATTCTGAATTCAGAAGTTTTGATTGGTAAGGCTTTGAGTATTTTGTTACTGGTCACTTATTTCCGTCATCCTGCACTAGCTGAAAGCTATTATCCTAATTATTCCTTACTGTGCAACGCTGAGACTGACTAATAGACATCTCCAAAAATCAAAAATTAAATCAATTATCGAGCAAAAAATCTCAATTTTTTCCCCCTACTCCCTACTCCCTCTTTTCTGGAGATGTCTAATTATATACTCGATGCATGACTTCCGTGAAATGGTATAACATATACAATCTTTTTTTAACTTATCAAAACTTCTAATGCCCGTATTACTAACTGAAACAAAAAATCTATTATCTGACCTACTCAGTGATTATAGCTCTCAAGTAGATTATCTGGCCATTCGCCTAGAAGAATCCCAAGGAACAGATATTCTCTTGCGAGGCCACAAAATAGAAACCCTGAGTGAAGGTATTTCCATTGGCGGTCAAGTCCGAGCTTGCTATAAAGGAGCTTGGGGTTTTGCCAGTTTTAATCAAATATCTACCTTAAAAGACAGAATAGAAGAAGCGATCGCTGCCGCTAAACTTATTGGGAAAGAAGAAACTATTCTAGCTCCTATACCAATAGTTCAAGCAACTCATGTAGTTTCTCTCACAGGTAAAGACCCTCGTCAAATATCTTTAGCCAATAAAAAAGAACTCTGCGAACATTATGGCCAAGTTCTGCGGAGTGTCGATCCTCGAATTACTACTGTATCTGTGCGTTATGGGGATAGTACCCAAAAAGTAATTCTAGCTACTTCCGAAGGAACCATGCTAGAACAATCTTGGACAGATATGGAAATGCGCTTTGCTGCTACTGCCAGGAACGGGGAAACCGTACAAACTGGTAGGGAAACTACTGGTTCTCGCAAAGCTTATGAAGATTTAACTAATTTGGACAATCAAGTCCGTAGTGCTGCGGAAAGAGCTGTTAATTCTCTAGCTTTACCGATCGTTCAAGGTAATACTTATACTGTAGTTATTGACCCTATTCTTACAGGTCTATTTGTCCACGAAGCTTTTGGTCATCTTTCAGAAGCAGATATGGCATACGAAAATCCCGATCTATTAGAAGTTATGACAATTGGTCGGAGATTTGGTCCTGAGAATTTACAAATATTTGATGGTGCGATGGTGCCACCTACACTCAATGGAGAAGAGGGAGAAGTACATCGAGGTAGTTATATTTATGATGATGAAGGTACTTTAGCAACTACTACTCAGTTGATTAAAGATGGGATTTTGGTCGGACGTTTGCATTCGCGGGAGACTGCTGGAAAATTGGGAGAGACACCTACGGGTAATGCACGTTGTCTTGATTATCATTATCCACCTCTAGTGAGAATGACTAATACTTGGATAGCACCAGGAAATACTCCTGTTTCAGATTTATTTGCTGATATTAAGGAGGGAGTTTATGCTCGTAACTGGTTTGGTGGAATGACTAATGGGGAAATGTTTACTTTTAGTGCTGGGGAAGCTTGGATGATTAGAAATGGTGAGTTAGCGGAACCGGTACGGGATGTGACTCTTTCTGGAAATGTGTTTAATACTTTGGCAGATATTGAAGCGATCGCCGATGATTTTTATTGGGATGAGTCTGGCGGTTGTGGTAAAGGCGGGCAAAATGGTTTACCTGTTGGTTGTGGCGGACCAAGTTTGCGTATTAGGAATGTTGTTGTTGGTGGGAATGCTTCTGAAGTCTGAAGTTAGAAATCAGAAGTCAGAAGTTATATCATTTCCAGCTTCTTGGGGTTTTGGAGACCAAACCCCTAATCAAGTTAGAGTTTTTACATTGCACGAGGTACTTATAACTGATAACTTAATAACTGATAACTGATAACTGATAACTAAAATGTCTACACCTCAACTGAGACGAGAAATTGGTGTGTTCGGTGCTACCCTGATGGGTTTAGGTTCAATTGTCGGTACTGGAGTATTTGTCAGTATTGGTATTGCTGCCAGTATATCAGGCCCATCTGTAATTCTTGCAGTGGCAATAGGTGCCCTTGTTGCCATTTGTAACGGCTTTAACAGCGCCCAGTTAGCCGCAAATCATCCTGTTAGTGGTGGTACTTATGAATATGGTTACGTGCGACTCGTTGGCCACTAAACTAGGAAACTAGGTATAAATGGCCGTTCCAAGTCAATACATGAGGACAACCTCGACTTGTGAATAACTCTTATATCCTTCGAGGTGAAATTCCTCCACCCTGTTGTTGGGTAGAAAGCATAGCCCACGGAGTAGAGACTGAACATCAATCTCCGAAGCTGGTTTAAAAGCGGGAAAATACCAGTTACCGAGGAACGATACCGCGAGCAAAGGCTGACAAGTGGACGAACAGGAAGGTAATTAAACTCTCGTTAATTCAAGCCACTTCAAAGGTAGCTATGGAGTGTAGGACGGAAGTCAGGGGGTCTATGGATAAACTTATGTTGCTGAGATTATCAACAACCATACCGAACCCTCCGGGAGATTTTACCCTACTAAATCAGCCGTAAAAAGGAATAAGGGAACGGGGAAACCTCCCTAAGACACCTAAGAATATAGGTCGATAACTTAGGAAGCCATTCAAGGTCAATCTGCACTATGGTTGCAGGTCTTAGGGAGAGTAGGATTGGGTAAAAAGCTATCAAGCTGACGTACCCACTGTTAGACGTAATGTAAGGTAATTATTAGCGATGAATAAAGCTAAAACACTAAAAAGAAGATTGGGTAATCCAAAGCCCTTTCTTGAGTGCGTCTTACATTCTGAGGAGACCTCAGAATTACGCACTCGCTTTTTAAGCGTGGCATGGGATACAGACGATATACCAGACCCGGTTTGTATTAATCCAAATCTCAAATGGAGAGATATTAACTGGAAACGGGTTGAGAAGAATGTATTTAAGTTGCAAAAATTAATTTACAGAGCATCCAGCCGTGGCGAAATCCGCAAGATGCGTAAATACCAAAGACTTCTGACCAAAAGTTATTACGCTAGGTTGCTAGCTGTTAGGCGGGTGACACAAGATAACCAGGGTAAGAAAACTGCCGGGGTAGATGGTATTAAGAATTTACCTCCTATGCAGAGATTCAACCTAGTTTATCTCCTAAACTCACGCTACCTCAAAGCAAGCCCGACCAGCAGAGTCTGGATACCAAAACCAGGGAGAGATGAAAAACGTCCATTAGGCATACCTACTATGTATGATAGGGCGCTACAAGCCTTGGTTAAGTTAGGTATGGAACCAGAGTGGGAGGCACACTTTGAACCTAATAGCTATGGTTTTAGACCAGGACGGTCAACACATGATGCCATAGTAGCAATTCACTCCAGTGTAAACCGGAAACCTAAATATGTACTGGATGCTGATATATCTAAGTGTTTTGACCGAATTAACCATGATGCACTGTTGAGAAAAGTAGGCCAAACACTCTATAGACGATTAATCAAGCAATGGTTAAAAGCTGGTGTGTTTGACAATAAACAATTCTCAAACACTGTGGAAGGAACACCACAAGGAGGGGTCATTTCACCGCTACTAGCAAACATCGCCTTGCACGGTATGGAAGAAAGGCTAATGGAATTTATCGAAAGGCTACCACTTAAATATCCAAGTGGAAAAACAATGCCAAAAAGAGATAGACGACAGAGCCTTAGTCTAATACGCTATGCTGATGATTTTGTAGTCCTACATGAAGACATCAAAATAGTGCTACAAGCAAAAGCCGTACTAGAGGAATGGTTAAATCAGGTAGGATTAGAACTAAAACCAGAAAAAACCAAAATTGCTCACACCTTGGAGGGATACAAAGGAAATAAACCCGGATTTGACTTCCTGGGATTCAATATTAGGCAATATGAGGTTAAGTCAACCAAACAAGGGTTTAAGACGCTGATTAAGCCATCCTCCAAGAGCATTAAAACTCATTATCGGAAACTGGCGGATATATTTGATAAGAACAAAACCGCTCCAACTAAAGCTTTAATAGCTAAACTAAATCCGGTAATTAGGGGATGGGCTAACTACTTCTCAACACAAGTTAGTAAAAAAATATTCCATAAAATGGATATGCTTTTATGGAACAGACTATGGAGATGGGCAAGTAGAAGGCATCCCAATAAGTCGGCCAAATGGGTTAAGAAAAAGTATTTCCCCAAAGTCAAAAAAACCAGAAATTGGGAATTAAACGATAGTGGATATATACTAAAGCGACACTCTGATTTTCCTATTGTACGGCACATCAAAGTGAAGGGTAATAAATCGCCTTATGACGGCGATTGGACTTATTGGAGTAGCAGAATCGGCAAACACCCAGGCGTAAGGAAAGAAGTCACGACGCTGTTAAAACGTCAAAAAAATAAATGCGCATTTTGTGGGCTAACCTTTAGGCCAAATGACCTTATGGAAGTAGACCATATAAAACCAAGGTCTAAAGGTGGTGACAACACTTATAGAAACAAACAATTGTTGCACCGACATTGCCACGACAGTAAAACGGCTTCAGACAAAAAGACATATCCAAAATTTAAACCCCAGGATTTACCTGAAAATTATATATGGATTGACGATATGTTAACTCTGAAGCAGGATGTACCCATGAAAAGGGACGTTTAAGAGAGGAGCCAGGATGAGGTGAAAGTCTCACGTCCGGTTCTGAAGACGAGTTGGGTAGGGTAACTTACCTGGCTTAGTTTAACAAATATCTAAATCATTGGTTAGGTTTCATCGCTGGATGGATGTTTCTTCTTGCGAAAAGTGCTTCTGCTGCTACTGCTGCTTTGGGTTTTGCTGGTTATTTGCTTAATGCTTTTGGCGTGAATAATCAAACTTGGTTGGTGTTGACTGCTTTAACTACTGTAGTTGTATTAACTATTGTTGTTTTAAGTGGAATTCGTCGTTCTAATTTCACTAATATTATTATTGTTTCAATTACATTATTTTCTCTAGCTATATTTATCTTGGCAGGAATACCTCAAGTAGTCCTGTCTGGAGGGGAAAATTTAACGCCTTTTTTTCCTGGGGATAAACCCATAGCATCTTTACTACAAGCTGCTGCTTTAATGTTTGTTGCCTATACTGGTTATGGCCGTATTGCAACTTTGGGTGAAGAAGTGCGGGAACCACGACGTACTATTCCCAGAGCGATCGCTCTAACGATGCTCGTCACCTGTTTATTATATATATCAATTGCTATAGTGACTGTGGTAGTTGGTCAAGAAGTAATTCAAAAATTATCTCAAGCGGATGTGAGTCTAGCTGCACCTCTAGAAGTTATTGCTAGATCGGGTTTAGGTGTTCCTGTGATTCCTCAATTAATTGCTGTTGGTGCTATTACGGCAATGTTGGGAGTGCTACTAAATCTGATTTTGGGTTTGTCGCGAGTTTTGTTGGCAATGGGGCGTCGGCGAGATGTACCTAAAGTTTTTGCTAGGTTAAATAGTCAGCAAACTACCCCTTATATAGCTGTGGTAGTGGTAGGAGTAGCGATCGCTTTTTTAGTTTTAATTGGCGATGTGAAAACTACTTGGTCTTTTAGTGCTTTTAATGTTTTGATTTATTATGCTATTACTAATTTTGCTGCTCTCCAACTTTCTCCAGAAGAAAGGATTTATCCTCAATGGTTAGGTTGGGTAGGTTTAGCTTCTTGTTTGTTTTTAGCTTTTTGGGTAGAGCAGCAAATTTGGTTAATAGGTTTAGGTTTAATTATTGTTGGTTTAATTTGGCATAGTTTAATTCATAGATTGATTAGTGATTAGATTTTTCGTTGTGGGTGAATCAAGCATGGAAAAATATTCCAGTATATCCAACCTCCCCATCACACAATCTATATTTTCAATTTATCCTCAATTAGTTCTATAGAGAGACTTACACTCTCTATAGAAATGGGCAAATTATCAAGAAGTCCCACTTCTGTAATCTTTGTTGAGAAAGGATTATACAAGTTATACCATTGTGAAAAAAGAATGTTACGAATAATAAGGACGATAAAAAGACCTTACAGTAGATGTCTCTTTGATAAAAAAGATAATTTCTGACCTAAAAAACAGTATCGAAGCCATTCCCATAGGACTCCTGACTCCTGACTCCTAAAAAATCCCCTAGTGCCGCTACGCGGAAGTCAGAAGTCAGAATTCAGAAGCGAGTGTGTAATTCTGAGGGGACCTCAGAATTACACACTCAAGACAGTCAAAAGTATTGATTAGTAAGACTTTTAGGATGCATGTAACTGGTCAGTTATTTCTGCCATTATGCACTAGCTATTTGTAGCAAACATTTATTAATTTGGTATTATGGGTAAAGCAGAGGTAGTATACCTCACATAAACACGGCTATAAGTTGAGTTAAGTTTAATACTATTTTTAAGACTAATTATACAAGAAAGTTGATTTTTGAACGTTACGAAGGGAGAAAAGTTTCAACTTATCCCTAACTTTTAGGTTAAGTTATGATATACCTATTAGACATCTCCAATAATAAAAAATTCAATTAATTACTGTACAGAAACAATCAATTATTTCCTCCTACTCACTACTCCTTGTTCCCTGCTCCCTATTTTCTGGACATATATATTGATACTGAAACATAGTTTTAGCGCCACTCTGAAGAATATTCTAAGAGTGGCACATATTTAGTGGTTTAGAAGTCCGAAGACTACTGGATAATACCAAAATAGTAGCCCGCAACAACAAAGTTGATAGCAAGTAGTATTAAAGCCCAAGTTGCACGAAAAGAATATTTCATCTAAATTTATTCTCCATATTTTTATAGGGATCAAGATAATATTATCATGTAATTGGTTCAATTTCACATAAATTTGAAGAGGGCAGTGGGGTAGTGGTTTGTTAGGATTGATTTGAGGGAGTAGCAAAAAATAAATTATCCCAATTTTTGGACTCTATAGTTACTTGTGTGAGAAGGAGAAAAATAAAATGGCATCTACACCTCAACTAAGACTAGAAATTGGTGTGTTCAGTGCTACCCTGATGGGTTTAGGTTCAATTCTTGGTACTGGAGTATTTGTCGGTATTTAGTATTGATGACTGGTATTACAAGTCTGTCAGTAATTATCGCTGTAGAGATAAAAAGATTTGCTCCTCAATGGTTAGGTTGCATAGGTTTAGCTTCTTGTTTATTTTTAGCTTTTTGGGTAGAGCAGCAAATTTAGTTAGTCAGTTTAGGGTTAATTATTGTTAGTTTAATCTGCCATAGTTTAATTCATAAATTGATTATTAATTAGATTTCTCAGCAGTTTTTTATTGAATTTTTCCCCTAAATTTATTTGTATTATAGAAACTATAGAGGGTATCCATAAATAAAAAACTAAGCATTTATGTAGAATAATTTTCCCTGCATGATATGAAAAAGGGGAAATAATTTCACAAAATAATTCCATATTTTCTGCTAGGCTGTAACCTACTGAATATTAAGTATTTGATACTGCTTTTTGATTTATTTTACAGGTACTTTCTAGTGCTAATTATACAACTTAATCAGCAAAATTAGACTATAATACTTGTTAACCAAGAATTTTACGTCAAAGCTTTCTGAAATAGCATCATGGCTAATCTTTTCTAGGTGATTTGCTAAGATAGTATAATTTGTATGAGAGTTTAGGTAAATAAAGCAAAATGAAAAAAACAATTTATCTAGCTAATCCTTATGGTTTCTCAAAGCAACAAAAAGAACTGTTGCTTCCTCCTATAGCCGAAAAATTGAAATCTTTAGGAGCGGAAGTTTGGGAGCCATTTGAACGAAATAACCAACAAGACTTATCAAAGCCAGGATGGGCTTACACTATTGCTCAAGCAGATTTGAGTGATGTAAAAAGCTGCGATGCTATATTTGCTATTATCAATGGCACACCGCCTGATGAGGGTGTCATGATTGAATTAGGTATTGCGATCGCCCTCAATAAAAAAGTTTTTCTGTTTCGAGATGATTTTCGTCGTTGCACGGATAGTGAAAATTATCCACTGAATCTTATGCTATTTGCGAGTCTACCAGAAAAGGGTTGGGAAAATTATTATTATAAGTCTGTGGAAGAAATTGATTCAAAACACAAAGCTTTGTATAAGTGGCTATTAGAAGATTCTGAAATTACTTATGGTTAGCCTTTGATATCCCCAAAATTAAATAAGCTTTTTTACCAACCTCTTGTACCAGGTTCACCTTTAAATGGTCCGACAATATCAGAAGTAATCCATCCTCCGTAAAGATTACCAGCTTGAGGCTTTACTAACTCATCATTCACATAACAAGCATCGATTAAATTAGCATAGAAACTATAATATCCTTTTATGGGGAGAAAACTAGGAGTTGGCTCCAAATATTGCCAGACTGGATGATTGACATATTTATCGCCTACTGAGACATCGTAATAGGAAGCGTAACCTTTCCACTCACAAAAAGTCTTTCTAGGATTAGGAATAAAATACTCTACCTTAACATCTTCAGGTGGAATATAATAAGAAGGAGGATGACTAGTTTCTAATACTCTTTTTGCTTTATTTGTTTCTGCCAAAACTATATTATTAAAAATGACTCGAATAGATTTATTTGTATCTTCTAAACGAGGTGGACGTGGATAATCCCAAACTGATTCTTGACCGTGTTTGGGTGGAATTGGATTTGGTTGCATTTTGAATAATTTCCTGATTTTTATATATCTAAACTATTATATTTTACCATTTTGAAAGTAGGATATTACAAATTATATACTTAAAGTTATAGAGAATCAAAAATAGAGAAAAATTATAGATTTTTGAGATTTATTTATATTTAACTTTCTTTAGAGTGAGTATTAGTAAATTAAGAGTAGTTTGGATCTGTATTTAACACCTCTTCTGAACTATATAAATAAGTATTTAGTTGGTCTTTAACTACAAAATTAGCATTGGGTAAATCGTAAGCCATAACAATATTAATTCTTTCCCTTGCTTCTGTGACTGGACGAACGCTATGTAGACATTTATCACCAGCCATAACTAATAGTAGACCTGGTTGAGGTTTAATAATAATTTGTCTTCCAAAGGTGTGACGAAAAAAACTCAATTGTTGTACTCGATCTATCACACTTTGAAATCTAGAAAATTTAGCACTGGGTAAGGTTATTCTATAATTGGGATAAAATTCAATTTCTCCTCCATCAACTTCGTTCAAATATAAAAGAGCTGTAATAGCATTTCGGTCATAATGCCAGCGATATGTACCTCCTTTTTCAGTAATATTAATATTGCACCCTACTTGAATATCTTGTAAAGGAAAAAGTTGTTTATTTGTGAGATTGTTAATAATTTGATTTACAGTTTCGTATAGTTTTTGAACTTCTGGAATATGAGACTGAATTATTTTTCCATCTATGACAAAATAACTTAAGGGTATTGGTTTAACATTGCGATAAATTTTAGGAACAGAATTTGTCTGGCGATAATCAGTAATTAGTTGTAATAAGGAATTGCATTCTGTCTGAGAAATAAAATTTTCGTGGAAAAAGTATCCTGTTCTTTGAAATTCTTCTGCGGATCTAATTTGATAGTCTTTCATATTGATTTACTTAGCAATTTTTCTATTTTAACAGAGTTAGATTAATGGTCAGAAAAATTTTGGAGTAATATTGTTAAACTTCTGATACTAATTGAAAAATTATTGAATATTTTGTCTACTAAAGCATTAATTTCCTATTCTTCCTGAACTACTCTAAAACCAGCGTGCTGATAAAAGTTTGGACGGAACCAATTCCGATAATATTTCAAAGCTTCTGTTCCATTAGTTATCCAACATCCCCCCAACATCATTTTATGTCTACTATCAATAAATGGAGCAGAATAATCTTCATAGAGTTGATGAGTTTTATATCCCGAAAGAGGGTTTAAATTATCGCTCAACCACTCCCAAACATTACCCCGCAAATCATATAATCCTGATTCATTTTTTGCAGTTTCTAAGAAACCAACAGGAGAAGGAGAACCAAATTTTAAATTCAGATTATAATTATCTGCTTCTACTTCCTTAGCATTTCTATAAGTTGCTAAATTATATTCAGCTTCAGTCATTAAGCGAATATTTTTACCCCTCCAAGTACAATAAGCCATAGCTTCATAATGATTAACTTCCACAGGCCAATCTAAAGGTAAATCTATTTCATCAAACATAGCTCGATATCTATACATAGATGTACCATTTTCAGGTATCCAAAATTTTGGATGTTTGATATTATTTTCCATTTTCCAAAGCCAACTTTCTTGACTCCAATAATCTTTATTTTCGTAACCACCAGTCTTGACAAACTCTAAAAAATCGGCATTAGTAATTAAATATTTACTAGCAACAAAAGGAGCAACTTCAACTTGGCGATCGCCATATTCTATATCCCAACCAAAGGTAGGATGATTTTCTGGTTTGCCTAGTTTAAGCACTCCTCTATAAACTTCTATCATTTCATTATTAATTATCTTATTATTAGTAGTAGGAGCATATTCCCAATGACTAGGATGTTTGAGTTTTTCTACAGGTAGTTGGCGAAATAACATTGAAGAAGTTTCTATATGAATACGTTGATGTTCAATACCCATCATCAATGCCCAAAGAGGATGATTTTGATGGATGGGTAGATTTAGAGGAGTTTTCTCAATTAGGTCTATAATAATTTGATAGACTTTTTCTCGATACTGCCAAACATCTTCAAGTTGAGGCCAGTTAATGTGAGCGATCGCCCTATCTAACTCTTCTGGTTTTTCTGGATCTACTCCCAATTCAAATAAAATTTCGTAGTCAGGATTAAGGCGTTTTTCTAATAATTCCACCCGAATTAATTTATTGATGTAGAAAACTGCTGAATGTCCGAGATAAAAAATTAGAGGATTTCTCAAAGGATCTGGATTGAAATAAAATGTTTCTTCTCCCACTAAACTACTCATCAAAATATCTTCAAGTTGCCAAGCATTATCAAAATATTCAAGGATATCTTGGCGTAAGTTACTGTTAGTAGGGCAATTATCAAGTTGTGGTGGAGTAGTAGATTTTATTGAGTTCATATTGTTTGTTAAAAACAGGAAAATAATTTTAATTGGTTACTTGTGCAAGGTGTTTAATATTTAAGATTCAGCTTTTTTTATGAATAAGGTATAAAGCTTCTCCTTTTAAGGAAAAAAAAAGTGCTAAGATATTTCCTTATATTCAATTCCCTCACCGTTTTAACCAGAGGTAATTATCCATTATCCATTAATGAACTTCTTCCTTCAAGTTAAGCTTGGCAAAGAATTAATCCAAACCACTTTTTAGGGTCTATCCAAACTTTCTTTACTTTCAAACCTTTAGCCTCAAGTTTTGTTTGTAAAATTCCCAAATCAAATTTGCGAGAAATTTCAGTTAGAATATTTTCCCCTGCCTGAAAATTAACTTTTAAATCTAGATTTTCCAAAGAAAATGTCACATTTTCTTGGCAATATAAGCGCATTTCTATTTGAGATTCAGCTTGATTATAAATTGCTTGATGACTGAATAAATTGAGGTCAAAATTTCCTTGAAAACGCCAATTTAAATGAGATAACATATTCAAATTAAAAGCAGCCGTAATTCCTTGAGCGTCGTTATAGGCAGATTCTAAAATTTCTTTAGGTTTGTGTAAATCAATGCCTAGTAGGAAATAGTTTCCTGGCTGTAAACTTCTAGCAATTTGAGTTAAAAAATGGTCAAATTTTTCTGGAGAAAAATTGCCAGCAGAACTTCCGAGAAAACAAATTGTTCGTGTTGGTGCAGGAGTTGATTCTAGGTAGGCTAAAGTTTCTTCGTAAGTTCCAAGTAATCCCTGAATAGAGAAATATGGATATTTTTCTTGTAGCTCTAATACGCTAGTTTTAAGTATTCCTCCACTCACATCAGTCGGTATGTATGTGAACGAATTACCTATTTTTTGATAAGCATCTAACAACAAGCGAGTTTTAGTAGAACTGCCACTACCTAATTCTACTAATTCCTTACTACCAGTTAGTTCCGCAATTTCATCTGCACATTTCTCTAGAATGGAAGTTTCTGTCCTAGTTGGGTAATATTCAGGCAACTCACATATTTGTTCAAATAATTCAGAGCCATAATCATCATAAAAATATTTTGGGGGTAAAGTCTTGGGATTTTTAGTTAATCCAGCAATCACATCTTGTCCATCATTTTTAACAGCTTGATAGCTATCATTGAGAATTTTCACAAGTTGTGGGAGCATTATTTTCTTCCTGCATAAGGGTGGACAGTCAAGAGTTTTTTGTTAACAAATTATGGACAAAAAATTTGTTATCATAAAATTATTCTGGAAAAAATTTTAATATAAATTTTGCTGGGAGTAAATAAATAGATAATTAAATTAATAAGTCCCACCTTAACTTTCTTCTGTAACTCTACGAAATAAGCAGTTAATAAAAAAGCTAGATTATCCATGATAAAAAAGACCAAAATATACAGTAATTGTCAACCTAAAGTATTAATACATAATAAATGTTATAATTAACATCTCCAAAAAATAAATAAGCTTTTTCTTACTCGCCCTAATAAACCTTTTACCTAATACCAATTAATTATTAAATATGTCACAAATAGTTTCAAATTTAGATGTGAAATAATTTCCTGGAATTACTGTAGCCTCAAAATAATTTACATATTATACATATTATTAGATAATGCGCATTCCAATCGGAATTGACAAGTTTCAATTCCTGGGAATCTAATCTTGGGAAATAGGAAATATGGAAAAATTTAGATGACCTGAGAAAAAAAATAACATCAATAATGGCAGAATTCAGCTCGGTAACAATAGAATCTTTAGGGGGTAAAACTTGATTTTAAATGCTTGCTTGATTACCAATCGATAATTGATAATTAATTCCCAAAGTTTTAAAGCCTTATATTTCAAGAGAAAAGAAACAAGATTTTCTTATCTTCAATCAAGTAAGGTTTTAACCAGAGGTAATTATCAATTAATGAAAGGCGGGATTTGAAGAAGTTTTCCCCGGCCTGAGTTAAATATTTTCAAATATTAACTAGAAAAAAAATTTTCACAAAGTTAGTAATTGTAGGGAATTATAACTGTTTGAGTTCAATCAGATTTAGGCATAAGTAATTTCCTGGTTATTTGAGGGTTTGATAGTTAATCGATCGCTCTGAAAAAGGGTACAATAGCTCAACATTTTTGTCCCCACTTTATTGTTACATTAGTATAACTTCCGTGAAACCGTATAAATTAGCTCCCTTTGCATTCTTCACTCTCTGAATTTTTTTCATGGCTAATTGACTAATTGGTGTGAAGATATTTTGCATGAGTGTCTCTTGTCTACTTGGTGCAAAAAGTTTCTTCTTTTTCACTCTAAGATTTAATATATATGCATATTTTATCGCTGATAAATGTTAAAACTAGCAGAATATCATCTTCCACTCAGACTTTGGTAGTATTCACAGAAGATAATTTATAAGATAATAAATATAAGCAACCCAGAAAATATAAAAATTGTAATTATCTTATGTCTGCTCAAGTCAAACTGACTATTATTCAAGGAAGTCTGATCGGCAAAGAATTTATATTTGAAGAAAGAACTATTTGTATTATCGGTCGCCATAAAGACTGTAATCCCAGACTACCAAGTGATGAACAACATCGTACTATTTCTCGTTATCATTGCATACTTGATATTAATCCTCCAGATGTACGAGTGCGTGATTTTGGCAGTAGAAATGGCACTTATGTTAATGGTAAAAAAATTGGGCAACGTGAACCACACCATACCCCTGAAGCAGCCGCAAAAATTCAGTTTCCTGAATATGATTTAAAATCAGGAGACAAAATTAAATTGGGTAAAACTATTTTTCAGGTGAGTATTGAAGCTGAAACAGAGATTCCACCAGAGATGCTTTCTATAGCTAAAACTTCCTCAGCAGAAACTGTTGAATTATCTGTACCTCCGCGAAAATCAGAAAGTAATAAGCTAATTACAATTCCTGGCTATAGAACAATTAAATTATTAGGTAAAGGTGGTTGTGGAGAAGTTTATTTAGCCAGAAATAATTCTACTCAAAAATTAATAGCTTTAAAAACAATGTTGCCAGAAGTTGCTACCCATCATCAGGCTATAAATCGTTTTGTAAGAGAAATAGAAAATACTAAAGCTTTAAATCATAAGAATGTTGTACAATTAAAAAATTATAGTTATAGCGATAACCAATTTTTTTTTACTTTAGAATATTGCAATGGTGGTAGTATTTGGAATTTGCTAGAGCGTTGTGGTTATCAATTATCTATTAATATGGCAGTGCCAATTATTATACAAGCTTTAGATGGTTTAGAATATGCTCATAATGCAGAAATTCCTTATGTTAAAAAAGCAGATGGTAGTTTTGGTAAAGGCAAAGGTTTGGTTCACCGGGATATTAAACCAGCAAATATTTTTCTGAGCAATATAAATAGTTCAACAGCAGTCAAAATAGCAGATTATGGGTTAGCAAAAGCTTTTGATTTAGCAGGTTTAAGTGGGCAAACAATTACTGGAAGCAAAGGGGGAACTTTTCCTTTTATGCCCAGGCAGCAAATAATTGATTTTAAATATGTAAAACCGGAAGTAGATGTTTGGGCGATGGCAGCAACTTTATATAATATGTTAACTGGTGCATATCCCCGTGATTTTGTTGGCAAAGACCCAATTTTAACTGTATTAAAAACTAAACCTGTACCAATTAGAAAGAGAAATATTGCTATTCCTCACTCATTGGCAGAAATAATTGATTTAGCATTAATTGATGAGCCAGAAATTTATTTTAAAACTGCTAAACAATTTAAGTATGCATTATTAGATAGTATTTTTTAGGGAAGGAAGAAGGAAGAAGGAAGAAGGAAGAAGGAAGAAGGAAGAAGTTTTGTAGTTTACCTTTGTGAAAACCGCTATAAATACTACGAAAATAATTCAAATAATACTTAAAATCCCTGTGGTTATCGGGAGCAAGATGCTCCCACTGCCATGCCTGTTCCTTATGTTCCTAATCCGTAGGGATGTTGTATGCAACGTCCCTATACTCCCCCACTCCCCTACTTATGTAACCTTAAGCTGGAACTTTAACCACCTCATTACCAGACAAACCAAAGGCTTTGTGAATAGCTTGCAAGGCTTTCACTCCATCCTCCTCTTCTACCACACAACTAATTTTAATTTCTGAAGTGGCAATCATTAAAATATTGATTTGACTTGCAGCTAACGCTTCAAACATTTGCGCTGCTACCCCAGGGTGTGCAATCATTCCAGAACCGACTACACTCACTTTCGCAATGGCACTCTCTAATACTACTTCTCCCCAACCAAACTCTACTGCTGCATTTGCCAAAATTTGATATGCACTTTCCCCTTCTGATTGGGAGACAGTAAAAGCAATATCGCGAGTTAAAACTCCATCTACACTATAACAACGTTGGGATTGAATAATCATATCTATACTAATATTCTGCTGCGCCAACAAACCAAATATTTGGGCTGCCATTCCTGGGCGATCGGGAATGTGACGTACTGCTAGTCTTGCTTGCTTCATGTCTAAAGCAACCGCTCGTACTGGTGGGGGAACTTCTTCCGACGACTCAGTAGTGGCGATTCGCGTTTGCGTAGCATTCCGCAGGAAATCGCCACTACTGGAAATATCTGCAACATCTACATCAAATGCTTGACACAAAGAATTAACTGCTTTTTCACAGTCTTCTGCATCAACCACACAACTAACCTTAACTTCCGAAGTAGAAATCATTGCTATATTTACTCCTGCTGCTGCCAAAGTTTCAAACATTTTTGCTGCTACTCGCGGTCGCCCGATCATTCCCGCACCCACAAGACTGACTTTAGCAATAGGTCGCTCTTCTATTTTGACTTCTGGTTCGCCCAAACTAGGGTCAGAATTTTTGCCTAAAGCAGGTAATATGGCATCCGCTACTGCTGCCGCTTGTTTCAAAGTATCTTTCCCGACGGTAAAGGCAATATCATTAGTATTGCTTTCGTGAATAGATTGAATAATCAAATCTACATCTATATTTTGTACCGCAATACCAGAAAATAATTTGGCTGCCACACCAGGGCGATCGGGAACCCGCAACAGAGAAACTCCAGCTTGGTTGGTGTCATATTCTACCGCGTCTACAGATTTGGTTAATTCTAAATCTTGCAAAGCGCGACGTTTGGGTATTGCCGAAACTACGCGAGTACCTGGTGCATCGCTCCAACTGGATAAGACTACTAATGGCATTCCATAATTTCTAGCAATTTCGACTGCTCTGGGATGTAGCACTTTTGCACCTAGACTTGCCAACTCTAACATTTCATCACAGGTAATTTCTGACATTAACTGTGCTTCGGGTACTATACGGGGGTCAGTTGTGAGAATTCCAGGTACGTCTGTATATATTTCACACCTTTCTGCTTGGAGTGCTGCTGCTAAAGCGACTGCGGAAGTATCGGAACCTCCTCTACCTAGTGTTGTGATTTCTTGGTGGCGAGTCTGACTAATACCTTGGAAACCTGCAACGACTACAACTTCTCCCAGTTGCAGATGTTCTTCTATGCGTTGGGTTTGAATATGTAAAATACGAGCGCGGGAATGTTCGGCTTCTGTAACTATTCCTACCTGGGCTCCGGTGAGGGAAATAGCTGGCACTCCCAACTCTTGTAAGGCCATACTCATTAGAGCTATGGTAACTTGTTCGCCTGTGGATAGGAGCATATCCATTTCTCGGCGACAGGGGTTGGAGGAGATTTCGTTTGCTAGTTTGACTAAACCATCTGTGGTTTTTCCCATCGCCGATACGACTACTACAACTGAGCGATCGCTGGCAGTTTGAGCTATACGTTGGGCCACTGCTTTGATTCTTTCTGCAGAGCCGACTGATGTACCACCGTATTTTTGGACTATTAGCATATTCATTAGACTATTAAGATATAGATTGTATTGATTTTAATTTCTTGAGTGAAGAGTTGTTAACCGGATTGATTAAAATGTTGTATAATTTAACGTTTAAAAAATAATTAATTTTAGTTAAATCTTGATAATTTATCTCATGCCAGAAATTAATTGGATGATAATTTTAGAATCACAACAAGATGAATTTATTTTATTTCTAAATTACAATATACGTACTTTTACAAGATCAAGAGGAATATACAACTTTGATGGGGTTACTCATTTAGAGGCTGTTTGTTATGGTGATGATGAAAAAGAAAAACAAATGAATTGGTTTTGTGAGGAGTTAACATATAAGTATTATGGGTATAGATATGACTTTCCTGATGAATTTATTAATTATAAAATAGGTAAAATAGGAGAAGAATCTGTCAAACAATATTTAGGCGAATTAATTAGTGATATTGATTACAAGTTATATGAATGGGGAGATGGTGGAAAGGATTTCTATTTAAAAAATAATAAATCAGTAAGTTTACAAGTTAAAACTACTTGTTTTGATAGAACTTTGGAGAACGATTTTTGTTCTGTACTAAATGAACATGGATTAGATGAATGTGAATATTTTGAGTGGAAAGAGGATGATTATGTTAACCTAAAACACGATCAATGCGAGAAAGTTATAAATCAAATAAAATGGAAAATAAATAAACAAGAACGAGATAAGAACGAAATTTGTATTTTTGTTCTTTTGTTAAATCAGGTAGTAGCAGATAGAATATGTCAGAACTTTGGTGGGATTGGATGGGATTATCTAGGATATCCACAAATAGAAATAGATGTTAGTTACAGTTCTATATTATGTGGATTTAAGCCAACAGATTTATTAGAACCTGATACAGATATTTATTTAAAAGACCTATTTTATATTGGTGGAATCAGAGGCTATCTCAAACATTTTACTTAAAATTATTAGCAGGACAAGACAATAATTTTAAGACGCAGGAATTTGCCATAAATTTTCAACTTAAGTACCAATAGACTTTTATCTTTTTTTGTAGATTGCCAAGCTATTATCATTATTAACACCTTGGAAATCAAATCCTGCTTCATCGAATAATTTCTGATAAGCATCCTGTCTGAACAAAGTAACTGTTAGTTGCTCTTGAGCTAAAATTTCACCATCTTTCTTAAAGAAATAGCTTTTTTTACGAGTGCGATAATCTACTTTATCTTCCAATTCCTCAATAAGTTGAGAATATACAATCCCTCCTGGTAAATTTTTTTCAAAATCAATCCCCGACTTTTGTATGCTTAACAAAAACAAACCTCCTGTTCGTAAATGACGAGCTAAATTTTTTAATCCTTGATAGTTAGCTTGAACATCAGGAATATGACTTACTAACTCCAAGCGATCGCCACAACTAATAAATAGCCAAACTCCTGCATGAGATATAGCAACATCAAAGGTTTTATTTAATTCCATTGTTAGACCATCAGCTACAATCAACTTAGCTTTATTTCCCAAACGTTTTTTAGCAATTTCCACAAAGGATGGTGTAATATCAACTCCAGTAAACTGACAAGTGTTGTCAATTTCCATGTACTTTTCTGCAAATAATCCCGTTCCTACTCCTAGTTCAAGAACCTGAGAATTATTACCTACAATTGAGTATGCTTCCTGAGCTATATTATAGTAGTCATAGTAGCCAGACATCATCAACAAATCGTAATAATTAGTAATTCCTGTAAATTGATTAACCATTTTTTTTACTAAAATTTATTACCAAAATTTTCAGATTTAATTATATCAAAAATTTTCCCTTTTTGGAGAAAAATCATATTAGTTAATCTTGACCAATGATTTTTATTGTTTACAGCGCTTTTGCTGATTGATGACCTCACGTCACAACCAAAACTCTGTAGGGGTGATTTCCTAGGAAAGCTTTGCAGAATGCAAAACGCGAATTGCCCATGCTGTGGTCTACCGAAATAAAAACCACTGTAGGATAATTTTTTCCGAATCATTCATAAATTCACCATAAATGTTTAGCTACAGTCCCAGTATTTATCTCAATTTTTAACTTAATTTCTGAGTTTGATAAACAGATAAATATAACTTCTCATCTCTTACTTTTTTGTGAATAATAATCATAACTATTCAGGAATTTGCCATAAATTTTCAGCTTCAGTACCAGCAATTCTCATCCTCAACTTTTGACTTAATCTCTGAGTTTGAGCAACAGAAAAATGTGACTTCCAATCTCCTACTTTTCCTTGACGAATAAATGGAGTCATATTAGCAGGACGTTGACTAGACCAACGACTTTGATTTTTGCTCATGCTCGTAAAACTCGTATGATCAAGAATGCTTTCTATAATTTGTGGATTTTCAATTTTTTCTACATAATTATCACCTAAAAATTTAGCTATAGCAATAATATTTATTTTGGGATTATTTTTCATAGATTCATAAGTTAAAAACAGAACATTTTGATCATTTTTATGCTCCACCCAAGACAGCAAATGATCGAAGTAATCTCCCCAGTCTACTTCTCCATTCATAAAACATTCAAAAAAATCATCAAATGTACCTTCGGCAAAATCATAATGTTTGATGAATCCTTTAGTATGATAATAAAAAGAAACAGCACAGTCGAAAGGATTGCGAGCTACATAAATGTATTTTGAATCAGGATTATAGGGAGTTAAATCGTAAATTAAATGGGTTTTTATAAAGCGAGGTTCAGATAAATTTTTCACAAAATTACTTCCCACTTCTTCGAGATGAGGAACTTCTAAATTAATATTTTTACCGACAGGAAATGGGTCTCCATTATGGGATAACATCCAAACAATATGTTGAGTCCAAGTTGTTCCACATTTAGGATAAGTGACAATAAAAGTGTCTCTTGCTTGAGCTTTATATGTAAGTCCAGAGTCCCATTTTTCTGCTGGAAATCCCATTGGTAGGCGAAAATTTTTATGCAGCGTATAGCTTGGTTTTATACTTTCTTTCATCAAGGCAAGCTCCTGATTATTTTAGTTATTAGTTATTAGTTATCAGTTACAAGTATTTCGAGCTAAATCCATAAGGTTCGGACATTATTTTTTGGTCATTAAAGTTATTTTTAGTGAATAATTGAAATTTTTACCGAATAATTAATAATTATTAATTATTCAGCTTTATTAGCCTTCCCTTTAAAGGGGAAAAAGCAGTCGTTTGCGGAGCATTCCGAAGGATGAGATGGCGATGTTTCCCGCTCTTGCAGAGCCGCTAACGCTTTTCATGTCGCGCAGCGTTAACGCGCGTTGTGCGGAACGCTAAACGCCATATCCAATCGACCAAGATAAAAATACTCTTGAATTTCCTTATATTCAATTCCCGAACAGTTTTAACCAGAGATAATTATCAATTATCAATTATCCATTATCCATTAATGAAATCTCTTCTATTTTACTTCAATTATCTACAAAATTTACTTGGAATTGACAAAGTATTTTTTTTATAGTATCTTGACCATAAATTTATAATTCTAGTTCAATGTAGAATAACTTAATAGGAGTAAAAATGCAACCTATAACTTTAGAAAATTTACTTTATGAAAGATCAAATCAGAACTTTTCTAATTATCAAAGCCAAGCTCATAGTAACTGGGAAAAACTTTTAAATACACAATTATAAAGTCTTGAAAATCGAACATTACAACTATTTATTGAAGGTTTAGTAAAGATCAAAGATTTGATTCAAAATATTCCTAATATTAACCATCTTTCCGAGTTTTTAGAAGAACAAATTGGATGGCAACTATGGCCATTTATAGGATTATTAGAAGCAGACAAATTTTTTTATCTACTTTCTCATCCTTATTTTGATTTTGCCGTAGCAACTTTTGTCAGATCAGATACTGATATTAATTTTTCTCCACGTCCCGACCTTTGGCATAATATTTTTGGTCATGTTCCCTTACTTTTTCCCCAATCTATTCTAACTTTTGACAATATTTAGGCAATCAATATGTAACTAAAAAAAATGTCAACAGCCAAGATATAGAACAGGATATAGCTATACTTTTTTGGTATACAATTGAAGCTGGTGTGTGCTATGAAAAAGGGAAACTTCGAGTATATGGAGCCAGTTAACTTTCTAGTATTCAAGAAATAAGATATACTTTGAGCGATCGCCCAATTAGATATCCCTTTAAATTAGAGGAAGTGATTAATTTTCCTCTAGAAATTGAGCGGGTAAAAGATCGGCTATTTGAGATTCATTCATTTGAATATTTAAGAGTAATTCAAGATGATTTTGACAATTACATTAAATTATTGGGTTCTCCTGCATAGTAATGGTAAAAATATACAGCGTATTTCAGGTTTATGAGGTACAGCAAAAAAAGTTTTTCAAGCAAATTTTTAAATGCTGGGGATTCATCAAATTAAGGACTGTACCTCATTTACTTGCAATTTGCTGTATATTTTTTCCCTCACTTCCCACATATCCTATACCATTACCGAAATATTGTGGTTTAAAGCCTCTCCTTTTAAGGAGATAATAAATAACAATTTTCCTGTTCGTCAATCCTCTTCTTTCCAAGGAAAGGTAATTTTCAATTCTCAATTGTTGAATATGCACCACTATCAATTATTGAAAATATAGATGAGATTATCATCATAATTATCTCTAAAAATTCTCTAATTATTTCTATGTTCAATCCTCCGCCAGAAATATTTGAAAATCCCAGAGATTCTTATCGTAATCCCTGGATTTTTGGTATTTTAATTATTGTTGTTATTTTCCTATTTATAATTATGTTTTCTCTAGAATCTGAATCCGAATTTTTAACTGACCCATTTCTCCAAGCTCCGACAGAAAATTCTGTACAAGTTGTTTGGTTTACTGAATTTCCTGGCAAACGTCATCTTGTGGTTTATGGTCAAAATTTGAATCAAGTTGTTGAGGCAAATACTACTAAACTTACTTGGACTCGTGAAGACCAAGATTCTTTCGTGGGAAAACAAACAGAAAAAGGTTTAATTTATCAACAACCGATTATCCGAGATATCTGGCGACATGAAGCAAAAGTTGTTGGTTTAACTCCTAATAATTCTGTGCCATACCAAATTATTAGTGAAAAGGAAAATGGGAAAAATATAAAGAGTAAAATTTTTAATCTGGCTCCTAAACCAACTCCTGGTAAACCATTACAAATCCTCTTAACTTCCGACCATCAATTAAAACCAATGAGTTCAGCCAATCTGCAAAAAGTAACAGAAAATTTTGATAAATTAGACGCTATTTTTTTTGCTGGAGATTTAGTTAATATTCCTGATCGTGCCTCAGAATGGTTTGATGATAATCGAGGCAATGCTTTTTTTCCAAATCTCCAAGGTAGAGCAAATTATGAATTAGAAAAAAATGGCAAAAAGACTGTTTATACCGGTGGGGAGTTAATCCAAAACATACCTCTATTTCCAGCAATTGGAAACCATGAAGTTATGGGTATATTTTCTATGAAAACTTCTTTAAATTATCAATTTAGTCAGCCCTATCCTAGGCAAGCTGCCAAATATTTATATCCACAAAATCCTGAAAATATTAATCTTGATATTTGGTTAAAAAATAATTCTTTTAATACAGACACTTACCAAGAAATTTTTACTCTGCCTGAAAATAGTTTGGAGAAAAAAAATTATTATGCCGTGACTTTCGGTGATGTACGTCTAGTGGTTTTATATGTCACAAATATCTGGCGAGTCCCCCGTTTAGATGATAATGCTAGAGGCAAATATCGGGAAAGGAAAAAAGATTTTGATAATCCTGCTGAATGGGGTTACGGTCAGCATATTTTTGAACCTATTATTAAAGGTAGCGAACAATATAATTGGCTAGAAAAAGAACTAGCAAGTCAGGAATTTCAACAAGCAAAATATAAAGTAGTTATGTTCCACCATCCACCTCATTCTCTAGGTGAAAATATTATTCCTGCTTATACTAATCCCATCCAATATATTGACCGAGATGAAAATGGCAAAATTACCATGATTCGTTATGAATATCCCCAACAAAATGACTATATTATTCGAGATGTTCTGCCATTATTAGAAACTGCTGGTGTCCAGTTAGTATTTTACGGACATTCTCATCTTTGGAATCGTTTTGTTAGTTCGAGTGGAATGCACTTTCTAGAAACATCAAATGTAGGTAATAGTTATGGAGCTTATCTAGGAGATAAAAAGCGAAATGTTCCTCTCAATTATCAAGAAAAATATGCTGAAGTTGGTAATCCAAATGGTTTAGATGCAATAATTCCAACCATCGCACCTTTAGTGGATGAAAATGGTAAACCTCAACCTTATATTGCTAGTAATGATATTACAGCTTTTAGTATTTTTGAGACCGATACAGGAACAGTTAGTAGTTACTATTTTGATACAGGAAAGCCTAATTCTAAAGTAGTAAAATTTGATGAATTTCAGCTTATAAAATGAATCTAGATTCAAATTGAGCGTGGGAATCTTGCCTGCCATAGCTGTAATGAAATTTCCTGTAATAATACTTGATATAATATCAAGTTAGATTAATTAGGGTTTGCTGAATAAATATGAAAATGTTTACTGATATTGCTTTTGGCATTTTTAAGTCTGGAAAAAGTGCGCTGATTTGAGTTGAAAAGCCTCAAAAAGTTAGTATTAACAGCAAGATTTGGACAGAGAAATTGAGGGATAATTCTTCCGACTGCCTTCTCCCTCATTCCTGACTCTTCTTGTCTCCTAACTCCTACTCTCACCCATAATACTTTTGAGCGCAAACCCTAATTAAAATCTAGGGAAGTTCCATTAAACGTCTCTACAAGTTTGAAAAATTCTTATTACAGTTGTTTAATAATACTTGATATGAGTGGGGAAAAAGTGTCATATAAATAGGAAAGAGAAAGTTTTTTGATGACTAAATGAAGCAGACATTTTTTTTTACACAAAAAAATTCGCTAATTATTTAGACCTCCCATAAAAGAGGTAAGCATTTCCTGCCGAATGCTACGCAAACAGCTATTAGCTGTCAGCTCTCAGGAATAAACAGTTATCAAATTTGCTACTTTCCATCAAGACAGACTTTATATGAAATACGTTAATGTTTGCTACCAAAGATTGATAGGGGGATGGGGGGATAGGGAGATTGGGAGATTCGTATATTTGCACAATTTTTTGTATTTTATATCAGAAGCTTTATCTGATGCTTTGTTTGTAGCATAATTTTTCGTATTTCATATTACTTAGTATAATCTTAAACAATTTCCTTTTTTTCTTACTTTTAACTTTTAAATTTTTACTTTCTTTATGAACCTAGATAAGATAGAATCAACAAAAGCTCTTTTATTGGTAAATCCTCATGCTAGAAAAGTTAAAGATAATCTACATTTAGCCTTAAACTATTTACAAGATTTTGGCCTAGAAATTATCTGCAAAGAGACTGAATCGCCCCAGGATTTCAACCATTTTATTCAAGAGTATAAAAATCAGGTAAATCTGATAATTATTGGTGGTGGAGATGGCACATTAAATTTAGCCGTAGATGCTCTAGTAGAAACAGGTTTACCATTGGGAATTTTACCATTAGGAACAGCCAATGATTTAGCTCGCACTTTAGGGATTCCTGTTTCTTTATTTGAGGCTTGTCGAGCGATCGCTACTGGAAAAAAACGTTATATAGATTTAGGTGTAGTTAACGGTAAATATTTTTTCAATGTTGCCAGTATTGGATTAAGTGTAGATATTACTAATAATTTAACTAAAGAAGCAAAGCGTCGGTGGGGTGTATTAGCTTATGCTATTACTGCCAGTAAAATGATTTTACAAAGTCGCCCTTTCACAGCAGAAATTCGTTGTAATGGTGAATCAAAAATAGTCAAGACTTTACAAGTTGCTGTAGGAAATGGCAGACATTATGGAGGTGGTATGACCATTGCTCATGATGCTACAATTGATGACCAAAGGTTAGATTTATACAGCTTAGAAGTAAAATATTGTTGGCAGTTTATTGGGATGTTACCTTCTATATGGCAAGGAAAATATCAAGAAAGTTTTGGTTTTCGTTCCCTTTCTGGATCCTTAATTAGTGTTTATACTCGCAAACCTCGTCCTATTAATACTGATGGAGAAATTATTACTTATACTCCAGCTCATTTTCAGGTAGTTCCTTTAGCTTTAGCAGTTATGGTGTCGAGAAAATTAACAGTTGAAAAGGAAAAACTTAAACCTGTAATACCAATTTTATAGATGAAGGAAGAAGGAAAAAGGAAGAAGGAAGAAGAGTTGAGTTATCTAGGATAGAAGGACTAAATATTGAAAAAAAAGGAACAATGATAGAGATGCCTGCTTCCTTCTTATACCATTTTGATAAATGTTTGCTACGAATCTCTGTTCCCTGTTCCCTATAACTAGAGTTTTGTAACATTCTTTTTTCACCCCGTGAGATTACTTCCTATTTCTTCCTTCCTATTTCTCCCTCCTTCTTCCTTCTTACTTCTTACTTATTCCTTCTTACTTCTTACTTCCTATTTCTCCCTTCTTACTTATTCCTTGCCACTCAAACATGACAGAAAACTTAACAATTCCCATCCATGAAACATTCCAGAAAACTATTCAAGGAGAAGGCTATTGGGCAGGTACACCAGTAGATTTTATTCGTCTTGCTGGTTGCCCAGTAGGTTGTCATTATTGTGATACTGGTTATGCGGATGGAGGAGTTGGTTTACCAAGACAATTAAGCACTTTTGATGAATTAATTAATGAGTTATTTTCTCCTAGAGTTGTTATTTCTGGTGGTGAACCTTTTATTCATAAACAACTACCTACTTTAGTAAAAAGAATAGAAGCTACTGGTAGAAAAGTTTCAATAGAAACCTCCGGTTGCTATTGGCAAGATATTTCTTCTAACATTTGGATAACTCTTAGTCCTAAACAACATATTAGTCCTAAATATCCAGTTGTACCGGAGATGTGGAAACGGGCTTCAGAAATAAAATTGGTGATAGAAACTGGCAAAGAATTAGAATTTTATAGTAAAATTTTATTAGCTAATAATAATATTCCTGTTTATCTCCAGCCTGAATGGTATAGTCGCAATTTGACTCTACCGTTAGTCCTAGAATTACTTCAAGAATATCCTTATTACCGACTCTCTGTGCAGTTACATAAATATTTAGGACTGCAATAACTAAACTATTAATTGAAAGTAAGGCGTCTTCAAGGTCCTCAGAAGCTCAATTTTCAATGGAGCTGAAAACAGTAATTGAAGGCCACGAACCTTTAATTTGCTGAAGGAATTAAACTCAATATCCATAAAAGAACTAAGTGGAGAAAAATTGAAATTTGAGCAAATGGCCTTGAGCTTTAATCTTTCCTTAATCTTCCTACTAAGGAAAGTTAGATAGACAAAAAAAGCTGCCTATTTGGATTAATGATTCAATCATTAATTTCCTTATAGACAGCAAGTTCAGAACTGCAGATGGAGATACACCCTGATAGTTTAATAAAAAGTAGATACCCCTGATGGATAACTCCTAGATGGACTAATTACCTGATGGTTTAACTCCCTAATGGCTTAGTCTCCACATCCCAAATACCAGGATTGGGGAGAAGATAGTAATAATACTACTAACACCTCTCTTCCGGCGTTTGTGATCCATCAGGTCGTGCCTATGCTTCTTTTATAATTACAGACTGATTCTTTGGAATACAAGAGGGCTTTTGCAAAAACCCAGTTTTTACAGGTTGCAAGAGTGTCAGTAGTCAATTCCAAACAACTAAACAGGGTTCATCTACTACTATGAAACAGAATATTATTGCTTTAGGATTAATAGCCTCCGCAGGCTTGACGTTTTGTCATGTACCAAAGGCCAATGCCTGGAATTTTGGCCTATCTAATAAGACTACTATTGAAGAGAGTCAGATATTAGCTAAAGATTACACAAGCAATGATGAGGATGGTGAGAGAGAGGAAGTAGACACAAGCAGATAAAATATAAGGAAAGCCGAAATAACTTCCTTGAGACAGTATAGATAGATTAGACTAGATTTAGAGCTGGGTAGAACTCTTTGTTACTGATTAGGGTTCTACCTTCGGTTATTCTATTAATATATTCTGATTAGTATTATCGACCAAAACGATGGACACAACAACTACTACACGCAGAAAAAGGCTTATTACAAGAACTGCAGAAAGAAGACAAGCTACCCCTAAAGAGAGACAGTTAATCCATCTTTTAGCTAATCTTGGCTGTAGTTGTGCCAGATATGCCTTCCAACACTCTACGAGTAAAGGAAAAATACCCCCTGAAGACCGAAAGCATTTGGCCGAGTGGCACAATCTTAGGTTACAGCAAATTCGCCGGGTAGAAAGGAGTCTTGAACCTGTAGCCCAGCTTAAGCGTGTTTATTATCGGAGCCAACTTAGCCCCAGATCCCTAAAATCCTTAAAACTATTATGGGTTGAAGAAGAAAAACAAAGGGTTAAGCGACTTGATCCCGAATTGGACGAACTATTAAGCTTCACTCTGAACTTAGGAGATACCCTCAAACAAATATTTCATACTATCGAATCTAAGGAAAGGGTATTCTCTAGAACTCCCATAAAAGGAGTAGGAGTAGTCCCATTATGGGTTAATGAATGGGAAGAGTCTGACTACGATATTAATTTCTTTCCTCCTTCCTTCCCAGATTGGGCCCAAATTGTGGACGACTAATATTCAGTTATCAGTTATCAGTACCTCAGGCTGAGGTTCTATGTTTGAAATACTGAAGTTTATTTTTTTATCCCCTACCTAAGGGGCTATGTTTTACCCATCAGTGTTGAAACCCTTATAGGGAAAAGAGGAGAAAGGAGAAAGAATCATAGTAGCTAAGTAAAACTACATGAAGTTGTCAAAATAAAGTTACAAAAATTAGCTTTTTTCAATAAAATTTAAAACTACCCATACTAATTCACAAAAATTTGACCCAAAAATTTCAACCTCTTCTTTTTTACATCTACTTCAACAACAATAAGTATCTGTTATTTCGTCAAATTATTAGAAAAATACTAAGGAACCCCTACTTAGGGCTTGCTGAAAAAGTCTTATCGGTGAGGGTAGGAGTCAGTCCTCAGGAGTCAACCCACCTTTAACCCAACCCACCTCCAGCCCCTCCTCGGAGGGGAGCAGGAGGGGAAGTCAAGAGGAATGTGGAATGAGCGAGGAGGTAGAAAGAAGAATTATTCCTTAATTTTTCGGCCTTTGTCAATCCAAAATCCGCTCCTTTTTGCAGCTCTAGAGAACGAAAACCTTAGTACTTTTTCCAGATCCAAAAAGGCTAAAATTTTTATATATAGAGGCTTTGAGATTTAATCAGCAAACCCTACTTAATTATTTAGGGTTTGCTGAAAAAGTCTTTTTTAATGAAAATGCTTTCCTTTTTGAGCATTAAGCAGCTCAAAACCTGGTACTTTTTAGCAAGCTAAATAAGAAATCTAGGGTTTAACAATCGTGTAGCAGCCACTAGAGTGCTTAGGACATTATCACGCCTCTCAAATTTAGTCCGTGCTGCGAATATACGGCATAATAGCCATTAGAGTATTCTGACTTCTGACTTCAGCTATATAGGATAAGAAAGGGCAATTCTAAACCCTACAGACTTATACCTACCCCTAGGATTTTTGTAATTTCGATTTGCACTGCGACAACCCCTGGGATAGTTTAACCACCCACCACCTCTCAATACTCTGTAGGCATAATTCCCATCTTTTTCCCATACACTACCATCCGAAGGGGCTTCCTGATAATTATCATGCCAGGGATCGACACACCATTCCCAGACATTGCCATGAAAATCATATAACCCAAAAGTATTGGCAGAAAAACTACCTACCTCTGTTGTCTGCTCATAATAATTTTGTTGCAATGTACAAGCAAAAGCTTCTTGGAAGTTATAACTAGCTAGGTCAGGTGTCATAATATTTCCAAAGTGAAATAATGTAGTTGTCCCACCTCGACAAGCATATTCCCATTCTGCTTCTGATAGTAACCGATAAGCTCTTCCTGTCTGAGCAGATAGACGACTACAGAATTCAATTGTATTGAACCAAGATACCATTTCTACCGGTTTATTTTCTCCTTGAAAATTAGCAGGATTTTTTCCCATGATTGTTTGCCATTGTGCTTGAGTAATGGGATATTTGCTAATAAGTAAAGGTGCTATTGTGACTTGATGTTGAGGGGTCTCTCTTTCCCATTTTTCTGTTGCTATTTCTGGCGAACCCATCCAGAAAGTATTACCAGGAATAGATACCATTTCTATAGTAATATTATTGCCAAGATTTTCGATAAATTGTTGAGCTTCTCGTTGCTGTTTTATAGTTTCAGATATTTCATATCTAGAATTAATTTTGATTGTTAAAACTTCAAATTTAAAAGTTTCCAATTCTGGTTCGGGACTCGTATCAACAGTTACTAATTCTGGAGGAATGTTAGTAATTATTGGCACAGTAGGTGGCAAGGTTGAAAGTACGTTATTTGTGAAAAATTGTTGTGGTTGTGATAATAAATTTAGCCATTCAGCAACAAATTTAGGGCGTTCTTCCGGTTCTAATTTCATACCTCTAATAATTGCACTATTTACCTGATCGCTCATTTGGGAATTATATTCTTTTGGTGCTATTAATGGTATTTTTCCTTCCTGTCTAATTTTTGCAGGTGTAGGCATTTCACCTGTTAATAAAACATATAGAGTAGCAGCTAAAGCATAAATATCAGTAAAAGCTCCCCGTTTTGCTCGTCTTTCGTACTGTTCAATTGGGGCAAAATATAATGTACTATCTGTTGTATGGCTTTGTACACTGCCACTATTAAATTCTCGCGCTAAACCAAAATCAATTAATACTGCTTCTAAAGTATTCCGCCGAAGAATAATATTTTGAGGTTTTACATCCCGATGCAAAAATCCTTGATTATGTACAAATCTTAGTGATTCTCCTACTTGTTTAATAATGTGTATTGCTTCACTTTCTGAGATAACTCCGCCTTGCTCTTCACGATAAATTCCTAAGTCATCTCCATCTATATATTCCATCACCATACACCATAATTTATTTTCTTTAAAAAGACGGTGAACTTCTACAACATTGGGATGATGACACTTTGCTAAACATAAGGCTTCATTTAAAAAGTTTTCTTGGAGTTTATCAAAATTTGGTTTTTTTTGTACTCGATAATTGAGAGTTTTAATCGCAACTAATTGATTATAGTTTTGTTCTAATGCACGATAAGTAGTGCCGAAACCTCCAATACCAAGGAGGTCTTGAATTATATATTTACCTTCTTGTAGTTGTTTACCTGATTTCCAGTATTTCATATTAGGGAATAGGGATTCAATAATTGATAATTGATAATTGATAATTGATAATTGATAATTGATAATTGATAATT
>NZ_JBNHER010000084.1:0-26706 GCF_050015975.1 Dapis purpurea BLCC-M126
GACTCCTAAAAAATACCCTGTCTATTTGTAACAAACATTTATTAAATTGGTATTATTCGGTAATTGAAGATTTAACTAGATATCACAAGGCAGCTATTCTGATAACAGAAGGTAGAATAGAAAAGGTTTTTTAAGAGTATTATTTTTCTAAGTATAGGAATAGTGTTTTCCGGCCTATCTAGTTAGAGTAAATAAGCTCTTTCAACGAATATCTTGATAAAAGCGTTTCAGAAAAGTAGGTGAAATACCAAAGCCCCATAAAAAACCAATAAATAGATAAATCAAATTTGCTTGGAAAACTCCCCACTTAGCTACACGGCGATCGCTACTATGTACGAAATGATTTACCAAATAAATTCGTCCATATTTGATTAACTTCAAACATAAGTCAGCATCTTCCATAATCAGTAGATTAGTATCAAAACCCCCTACTTTCCAAAAATCTCCACGACGACAGAAAATTACTTGGTCTCCAAATAAAATTCGCAAACCTTTAAAGAATAAATGAGGACGAAAAATTAGAGGAGCATAAAAAGTTTTGAGATAATTATGCAAGGAAGTACCCCAGCGGGTAATTTCGGAATTACTCATAATCGAAATAAATCCACCACAAACAATATTTTGATTTAGCAACGTTTGGGAAATTATAGTAATTAAGTCATTAGGTACTATAGTATCTGCATGGAGAAAACATAGAATTTCTCCTGTTGCTATTTGAGCGCCTAGATTCATTTGTATGGAACGTCCACGTTGAGGAGAATAAATGACAGGAACTCCAAAGGAAAGAGCAATAGAAACTGTTTCATCTTCGCTGTAACTATCTACTACTAATATTTCTTTTGGTGGAGGGTTAAGTAAAGAAATATTTTTGAGAGTAAGCGGTAGGCAAGCTGCTTCATTGAGAGTAGGAATAATAATGGAAACATTGAGCATAGATTTATTGATATATTTTCATTAATGGATAATGGATAATGAATAATCGATAATTATCTCTGGTTTAAACCGCACATTAAAACCTTAACTATCGATAGTAAATCTGTTTAATACCTTGAGAAAAAAAGCTGATTACTGACTGTTAAGACTTGACTATTCCCAAAATCAATGTAAATTATATCAATTACCATGCATTAATGAGTAGTCCCAAAAAGTAAAATAGTTACCAAGACTCAAAGTTTGTTTTTGATAATTATTAGTCGGTCAGTAATTATTATTCCTAGTTTTCACCTCTCCTTCCACCTCCCACACTTCCCAACTCAATCACATATAGCAATATTTTCGAGAAATGGTATTAGGGGTTATCATATTAATTGAGAACTACTATTTTTTCTATTCCCTATTCCCTATTTTTGACCTCCAGAGAAAGTTAAGTTAATTTTGCACAGGTACTTATTACAACTAAGATTATGGATAAATCATCAATTATAGCATTACTGGAAGACTTGAAAAATTCCGACGAATTGATTAGGAATAAAGCTACCGGTGAACTATGGAAAATTTGGTTTGAAGAAAAAGGTATTGTTGGGTTAGAAGCAATTAAAAATTCAGAAAATTGCTTGGAAGCTGGAGAAATTGATCGGGCAAAAGCAGTATTAAATAAATTAATTGAGGATTTACCAGATTTTGCAGAAGCTTGGAATCGAAGAGCGGTTCTTTATTACACTTTAGGGCAGTACAGAAAGGGAGCAAAAGATTGTGAGATGGTGGTTAAATTGAATCCTTTTCATTTTGGAGCTTGGCATGGTTTGGGATTATGTTATGCAGGATTGGGAGAATATCGAGAAGCTATTTTAGCTTTTCAAAAAGCTTTAGAAATTCAGCCTTATGCTATTCAAAATCAAAGATTAATTTTGGAGTGTACGGCGAGGTTGAGCTAGACATATTTTCAATAATGGATAATGGATAATTGATAATTATTGATTACCTCTTCTGTAATAGAAGGATTGGCTAAAAGGAAGTTTTTTCTTATCTTGGTCGATTGGATATGGCGTTTTGGCTGTCACCGAGATGAAAAGCGGAGCTGCTCTGCGTTCTTCGGGAAACCTCGCTATCTCATCCTACGGAATGCTCCGCAAACGACCTCTTTTTCTCCATGAATGCAGAGGCTTTATACCTTAATTTTTCGGTAAGCATTCAGCTATTAGCATTCAAGCTTTCAGCAATATTTTTGATACTGATTTAATAAAAACAGCTTAATTTAATCAATTAATAGCTATGAAAAAAAATGACTTAGAATTTTATGATTTAAGTGCTGATGAATGGTGGGATAAAAGTTCTAAAATTTATGCTCTTTATTATCTCAATCAACCTAGGTTTAAATTTTTTGATAGATACATCCCTCAATGGCAAGGATTAAAAGTTTTGGATGTAGGCTGTGGGGGTGGTTTTTCCTGCGAGTTTCTGGCAAAAAAAGGAACCATAACTTATGGTATTGACTTTTCAGCAAAATGTATAGAAGCAGCTCAAAGACATAGTTGTGAAAATAGCTTGGATATTAACTATAAAATCGGGGTTGCTGAAAAATTGCCTTATCAAGATAATACTTTTGATGTTGTGATTTGTGTGGATGTTTTGGAACACGTTTCTAATTATCGTCAAGTTGTCTCAGAAATATATAGAGTCTTGAAACCTGGTGGTATTTTTTTCTATGACACGATAAATAGAAATTTTCAATCTCGATTTGTGATGATTTGGTTGATGGAAAATTTATTACGATTAATTCCTCTAGGGGTTCACGATTGGAATAATTTTATTCAACCAGAGGAGCTAAAAGAGTTGATGGTTTCTTTGGATTTTGTTGAGATAGAGATGAAAGGTTTTGACTTGTTTGGAGAAATAGGTTCTCTCTTGAGAGAGCTGAATATTTTCAGAAAAAATCTGAAATTCAGCAAGTCGTTACAAGTATTTATTCGGAAGTTAGTACAAGTCTGGAAGGCAAATATTCTCAACTATCAGCTATATCGAGAAACTGGGTCTTTTCAAGTTAGTCTAAATGAGGATCTGTCAATTATGTATATTGGTAAGGCAAGAAAAAGTCAGAAATTATGAATATTCTCTAGTTGGTTTTCGACTACTCAATTTTTCTGCTTTTGTCAGTGAGAGATGTTGCTTAAAACTCTCAATTTTTGTCAAAGTGAACTAGAAAGATTTGTCAAATCTATATATATAGATATTTATCAGAGTTGTTCTGTAGGAAATTTGATAAATGATGAAGTCTCAATGGTCAGATTTTTTCTGGTGTAATTCAGATTTTTCTGAATATTTTATCCTACATTCTGCACTTCAAAACTCTAGTATTAAGTGCGGGTAGTCAGTAGTCGTAGGGGCGATTTCCTACGGAACTCCGCAAACGCGAATCGCCCGTACAGTAGTCAGTAGGGAAGGATTCTAGCTAATTATATGGCTAAATCCAGTATTTATGCTAAATATTTGACTCAATAGAAAGGTCAATAAATACGCTCTATACAGTATAAATACTGATTAATTCCCAATTTTTTCTACTACTTTCAATGCTACAACTTGACGTGCGGAATGTGGGTTTTATCCTCGGTGTTCCAGTTATAAATGTTTCTAGTTTTATCAGTGAGAGATGTTGCTTAAAACTCTCAATTTTTTGTCACAGTAACCTAGAAAATTTTGTCTTGTATGTACATCTATATATGTAGGTAATTCTGAAGGAAATTTGATAAATGATGAAGTCTCAATAGTCAGATTTTTTCTGGTGTAATTCAGATTTTTCCGAATATTCTCTCGTCTGTTTTATAATTATCAATTTTTTTGGTTTTGTCAGTGAGAGATGTTGTTTAAGACTCTCAATTTTTTGTCAAAGTGAACTAGAAATATTTGTCAGATCTACATCTATATATATAAATATTTATCGAAGTCGCACTGAAGGAAAATTGATAAATTATCAGGTTTTGAGATTCATATTTTTTCTGGTGTGAGTAGAATTTTTCCAAATATTCTCTCCTGAATTTTCCAGTTATCAATTTTTCTACTTTTGTCAGTCAGAGATATTCGTTGAGACTCTCAATTTTTTGCCAAAGTGAACTGGAAAGATTTGTCTAAGTCTATATATATAGATATTTGCCAGAGTCACTTTAAAAGAAAATTGGTCAATTATGAGTTCTCGACAGTTAGATTTTGTTCTGCTGTGAGTAGTATTTTTCTGAATCTTCTGTCGATAGTTTTGTCACTTAGAGATTTTGGGTTAAACTATGTAGTCAGAATCAATCAAAAATTTTAATTAATGCCAATGTTCCCTGATTTTTTGCCAAAATTAACTGCAAGTCTGACCGAATCTACATCTATTTCTTTTGCTCAAAATATTGAGTATAAATCAATTTCTACTCCTCTCATTTCTCAGCAAATTAATACAACTTTTTTATCCAAAGGCCAGGGTGATACTCCAATTTTATTACTGCATGGTTTTGATAGTTCCATTTTTGAATTTCGTCGCCTTTTGCCATTACTTGCTACTCAAAATGAAACTTGGGCAGTGGATTTATTGGGGTTTGGTTTTACAGATAGATTGCCTAATTTAAAAATTAATCCAGGAGCGATCGCTAGTCATCTTTATTATTTCTGGAAAAGTTTGATAGATAAACCTGTTATTTTGGTTGGTGCTTCTATGGGTGGTGCTGCTGCTATTGATTTGACTTTGACTTATCCAGAGGTTGTGAAAAAGTTGGTATTAATTGATAGTGCTGGGATGCAAAGTAATCCAATTATCAGTAAGTTTATATTTCCTCCACTTGACTATTTTGCTACAGAGTTTTTGCGTCGCCCCCAGGTGCGAGAAAATATTAGCCGTGCTGCTTATTTTGATAAAAGTTTTGCTAGTTTAGACGCTAATATTTGTGCTAGATTGCATCTAGAAATGCCTCGTTGGAATAAAGCTTTAATTTCTTTTACTAAAAGTGGTGGGTATGGTAATTTTAAAGATAAATTGCCTTCTTTGAAACAGCAAACTTTGATTTTGTGGGGAGAGAATGATAAGATTTTGGGTACTGGTGATGCTGCTAAGTTGGAGGGAGCGATCGCTAATTCTGAACTGATTTGGATTCCTAATTGTGGTCATGTTCCTCATTTGGAACAATCCCAAGTTACTGCTAATTATATTCTTGATTTTATTAGAGAATAATAACACCAAATTTGGATACTATCAGATTAAAAATATACATTAAATATTCTTAATTTGAAAATCTAAATTTTTTAAATTTCTATATTTTCTAGTTCTATTATTTTCATAGCTTCTAAGTAGGTAGGCATAAATAAAGGTTAAAATAAAAAATATTCAAAAGAACCTAGAAGCAATTTCCTAAAAGGTTCTCACAGTTTTGAATCTTCATTGCTATTGTAGGGATAATTAAACCTACCTACTTAATTTATTTCCTCAATATATCTTGTGCAATCTTAATTGCTGTTTTTGCTCCTTTCTTATTTGCTGCGGCAAAGCAAAGTAAGAATAGAGGACTATTACATGAGTTATATAATAAAAGTGGATTTTCTGCCACTCCTTCAAAAATAGTTTTTAATCTATCAATAAAGTATTGCCCAATTGACTTACCGTCTACTGTTTTCTCTGTAAAAGAATAGAATCCAAATAAATTTTGCTCTCCTCTTACTTGGTAAAAAGTATCATACCAATCTGTTGTTCCAAAAATTTCATTTAGTTTGGTCTGATTTCCTTCTTCTATATTTCCATCTTTTTTGAGTAATCTATTAACTCCCATAATAGGAAACAAATACCACAAATCAATCGCCTTAGTTTGAGCAATTAATTCAACAGTATTCCACTTAACATCCATGCCAAAAGGATCTAAAAAAAGCACTGCTCGATGGCGTGTCCAATCTTTTAAACAGATATTTTTCAAGAATTCATTGGCTTCCTCATTAACAATAACTATATCATCAGCAAGTTGAGGGAAATCTATTTTAAGTTGATTTAACTCAGAAGCTTTACTTTCATTTTTTTCAATAAAAATATATTTATTAAACCTTGGTTTTACTTGTAGTGCTATTCTTGCAGAACCATCCAAAAATTTTTGTACTGCTAAGTCAGAAAATTCTGGAAATAGTAATGTATCTTTATATTCTATTTCTTTAATCTCTCGGTATCCTGTACCAGCAAAAGCATCTATATAAGCATAGTGAAAATTATATTTATTCATAATCGTAGCATAAGCACCTAAATATTTCCGTACTCGATTTAACTTATCTTCTGTCCAATTTCCACCAAATACTTGCTTTGCCATTATTTGTATCCTTTATTAATAATTACTTATCAAAATATTATATTTAAAATCCCAATCGACATACTAATAAATATGCTATACTTATTATATTATTTTTAGATAAAAACCAAGAAAAAAGTAATATTTTCATCAAAAACAAAAATGTCTATAATGTCTATTATTAAAGGGTCAGAAAAAATTGTAAATCCGCTTCAGGAGAGCGCCCTCAAAAAGAAAGGATTATGTGATTATGTAATTAATGTAGCATCTGGTTGTCTTCATGGATGTACTTTTTGTTATGTACCTTCTACTCCAGCAATTAGAACAAAACAAAAGGAATTACAAGAAAAAGGAATTAATAATCCTCAAATGGATTGGGGAAAATATTTATTAATTAGAGAAAATATACCTAAGCAATTAGAAGAAAAGTTAAGTCGTAAAAAGAAATGGCGCGAAACACCAGAAGGTAAAGGAGTAGTTTTATTATGTTCTGGAACAGACCCATATCAAAATTATCAAACAGCCAAAATTACTCGTCAAACTGTCGAAATATTATCTAAAAATAAGAGAAGATTAAGAATTTTAACTCGTAGTCCTTTATGGATAAATGATTTAGATATTCTTAATCAACCTAATATTACAGTTGGCATGAGTTTACCATTTTTAAATGATGAATTTAGTCTCAAAATTGAACCAAAATCACCTCCGCCTTCTAAGCGGTATGAAGCCTTACAAAAAGGTCATAAAGCTGGATGTAGATTGTATGTAGCTATGGCACCTACTCCTCCAATAATGACATTAGATGATTTAAAAGAAAATCTAGAACAAATTATGAAAATTAATCCAGAAGTAATATTTTGGGAACCTATTAATGCTCGTGGAACTAATGGTAAACGTATGATAGCAGCAGGTTTAGAATTTGCTAGTTCAGTTATGACTAAAAAATCATGGGCAGAAAATTTTATTAAACAATGGGAAGAGGTGGAAGAAGCAGCTAAAAGTGTTGGATGTTTAGATAAGCTTCATATTTGGCCAGACCCGGAATTAAAAGGTTTTGTAGAGGAAGAAAAATTAAATCGTTGGTTATATATGCCAACAATAGAAAAATGGTAGAAGGAAACAATTTTAAGTTTTACCCAACATCTACTTTTTCATAACTTGGAAAAATTACCAATTACTGCTAATCTTATGCTTTATTTTATTAGAGAAAATTAATTATGGATTCTTTCAATTTTTTGGAAAATCAACTCTTAGATATACCTTTTTTGCCAGAAAGTAATGAAATTAATAATCTAAATATTGCTTCTAGTTCAGAAACATTTCTCTCTGAATTAGAATTACAAGAATTTGAGACATCCGAGGCAAATTTATCTGAAACTAATGACTTTTTCACAGGGATTAGTTTTATCGAAAATGTCGGGCAAATCAATAATTCTGATATTGAGTATTTAGCAAAAGCAAATAACTATGATTTACTATTTGCTCAAGATAAAATTATCTTTAGTTCTACTCAAAATATCGAAGGTGAAAGTACCTCAGATGTCGTGACGTTAAATTTTGAGAATGCTAACTCTAACCCCAATATAAATCCTCTCAATAAACTACCGGGAGTTGCTAACTTTTTCCAAGGTAATGACTTAAATAATTGGCATATGGATCTGCCGACTTATGCCGCTATTGAGTATGAAAATTTATATCAGGGTATTGACCTTATATATAGTAGTATCGGTGGCAACCTAAAAAGAGATTTTATTGTTGCTCCCGGTGGCGATACTTCTCAAATTGTTCTCAATTATAGTGGAGTTGAAGAAATTAGTATTCTCGCCGATGGTACTCTGTCTATAGATACAGAATTAGGAGAATTATATGAAGCACCCCCAATTGCTTATCAAGAAATAGATGGTCAGCAAATTGAAGTTGAAGTTGCCTATCAATTACTTGAAAACAATCAAGTAGGATTCGATATTGGAGAATATAACAAAGACTATGAATTAATTATTGACCCTACTATAGAATATTCTACACTAATCGGCGGAAATGGTTTTGACCGTGGCAATGGCATTGCTGTAGATGTTGCCGGAAATGTTTATATAACTGGAGATACTACTTCTGTTGATTTTCCCACATTAAATGCTATTCAACCAGAATTTAATGGTGGGGGAGCAGTGTTTAATAACGATGCTTTTGTGACTAAATTTGACCAAAATGGAACTGTTCTTTGGTCTACTTATTTGGGGGGAAGTAACGATGAATTTGGTATAGATATTGCAGTAGATATTGCTGGTGGAGTTTACATTACAGGCAATACTAATTCCCTAGACTTTCTAACAGTTAATGCCTTCCAAACTGCTTATGGTGGAGGTAGTTTTAACGGCGATGCTTTTGTGACAAAACTTTCTAGTTTAGGTAATAGCGTGCAATATTCTACTTACCTTGGTGGTAGAGATGAAGATATCAGTAGGGGTATTGCTGTAGATAATAATGGTAATGCTTTTGTAACAGGAAGTACCGGAGGTTTTTCCCCATTTCCTGCCGAGCCAGTTCCTGGTTTTGCGGACTTTCCCACAACAGAAAATGCTTTTCAAACCACTACTACTAATAACGTGAATCGAGATGCTTTTGTGACTAAATTATCGAGAAATGGCAGAACTTTAGAATATTCAACCTTATTAGGAGGTTTCGATTTAGATTCAGGAATTGATATTGATGTAGACAATAATGGTAATGCTTATGTAACAGGTTCAACTAGGTCTTTTGACTTCCCGCTTCAGAACCCTCTGCAAAATTTTTATGGTGGGGATAGCGATATTTTTGTTACTAAATTAAATCCGGAAGGTAGCGACTTACTTTTCTCAACTTTTTATGGTCGAGGTGATGGAGATGCTGGTAGTGGTATTGCTATAGATTTAGCTGAAAATATTTATGTTTCTGGTACAACAGGAACTCGTATTCTTGAGGGAGATATTGCTGTTTCTCCTGTGGGAGATTTTCCTGCTTTTAGTGGATTTCAAAATTTATTTGGGGGCGGTAGTAGTGATGCTATTGTGATGAAAATTAATCGGGATAATAGTTTAGGATATGCGAGTTTTTTAGGTGGAAATAGTAGTGAATTTGGTAATGATATTGCTCTAGATAATTTGGGTAATGCTTATGTAACGGGTAGCACTGGTTCTGTGAATTTTCCAATTATTAATGAGTTTCAAGAAGGTGTTGGTTTGGGATTACCGGATGATGTTTTTGTTAGTAAAGTTTCTAGTAGTGGAATGTTTTTAGATTTTTCTGCCACTATTGGTGGTGTGGGGAATGAGTCAGGAAATGGTATTGCGATAGATCCTGCTCAAAATACTTATGTGGTTGGTTTTTCTGATTCTATAGATTTTCCGATTATTAATGCTTTAAACAGTTTTGGTTTAGAATCTAATGCTTTTGTGGCTAAGATTATTCCAGATATTATGCCACCTGATACTTTTCAAAATTTTATTCAGTATGTGAGCGAACAAAGAATTAATCCGATAGAAATATATTTTGATGAGGAGTTTTATTTAGAAAATAATCCTGATGTAGTTCAACTGATACAAAATGGTTTATTTTCAAATGGTTTAGATCATTTTATTAATAGAGGTCAATTTCAAGGGCGTAACCCCAGTCTTTTGTTTGATGAAATTACTTATCTACTCGAAAATCCTGGTGTTAGTCAAGCTATAGCAAATAATGTTTTTAAGAGTGGATTCGATCATTTTGTTAATGTTGGATTTTTTGAAGGTCGTGATGAACGTTCTATTGAATTTGATGAAAGATTTTATTTAACTTCTAATCCCATCGTAGCTTTAGCAGTAGAAAATGCCGTTTTTAATAGTGGATTTGAACATTTTATTCTATTTGGTGAAGCTGAAGGGCGAGCAGGGAATAATTTATAAATAATTAGGGAGTAGGGGAGCTAAGGAGTGAGTTAGAAGTAAACATTTATGAAATTGGTCTAATACCAATTCCCAAAAGTAATGCTATACTTCAGCCATACTTCAACAGTCAAATATATACTAGCATTCAAAGTATGTTTTTGAGAATTTAAGTTTATTTAGTATATATTATTCCTACTTTTACCTCTCCTCATACTTCCCCAGCCAATTAAATATAGCATTTTTTTTGATCAATGCTACAATATCAGACCCGGTAGTATCGGTATAAAAAAGTGCAAAAACCGGGTTTGTCTTAAATACTCGGCTGTATAACATCTACCTCCCACAAACCCGGTTTATTACAACACTCCGAAGCTAGGGGATTTGATATAACCCATCTACCTTCTGCGTTACCTTAATAATAAACCTTCTTCCTAAACCGGATTTAGTTATGGCTTGCTGATTAAATCTCAAAGTATTGACAGATATAAGTAAGTATCTTTTTAGGTCTTGAAAAAGTACCTGGTTTCCAGTTCTTCATGCTCAAAAAGGAGCACATTTATGGCGCATAGTTGGGCAAAAAAATTACTCCTCTACTCCCCAATTATTGTTATTCCGTTATCTCAAGTTGGATTAATTAACTACAATATAAAAAATGAGACTCATATACCTTACCTGACTCCTAAATCATACAATAACTAATTACCAGAATTTAACACTACTGGATTGTTTGATCTTAAATGCTGCAATAGTAGGGGCGGCTTTTAGTGGAAATTTTCATACTTACTCTAAGATTTATAGAACCCCTAAGCGTATCTCCATAAAATAGGTCGGAGGGATAATAAATTGATAATTTATGGGTAATAATTGATTTAATGATTGGATTTTGGGAGATATCTAATACACCCTATCTCCCCATCTCCCCCTCTACTTTTAAATAGATACCAAATGGATTCTATATAAACCCGCCCTAATGCACAGCCATTAGTTGAAACAGTCCACTACTTACTCTTTCTTGCCAATTTAACAACAATCTTGAATCGGAGCATTAATTAAAGCATCATACCACTTATTACCTAATAAACTCTTAAATCTATGCTTTATCTCTGGATCATTAGGATTATTCCGACGTAAGTTTAATAACTCTGTAATACTCTCATGCCACAAATTATTTTCCTGATAAATATCAATTTTTTCTATAAGAGTTTCAGCCGATTTTAACTGACTAATCAAACTATCACTTGCTGCTATCCTTAATATCAATCCTTGAACTAGCACCGACTCATCGTCTCCACAATCAAGAGTAAATTCCCAACGATAAGAACTATCTATCTCTAAAGGTGGTGCAGAAGAGGGTAATTTCCAACTAATAAATCCTCGTTCAGATTCAACATTAAATTTAGTCTCATAAATTTTCTTCTGCTCAATCTCATCGTTTAAAACGAACTGAATACTGCTAGAAGGAGGAATATACAACCAAAAAGTCGGATGACTTGCCAAACTGTCCACAGTATCCTGCTCTGTAGGAATTAAAACTAAAAAAGGCTTTTCCTTTTCCGAACAACTCCCACCACGAACACCGCGACTACCTCCGATATCTGTACTATCCTTTCCTGTATTACCTCCTCTATCCTTTCCCGTATTACCTCCTTTATCCTTATCGGCCAATTTATATTGAACAAGGGGTTGAAATTTAGGGATAGGAGGTTCTACTGCCCTGACTTGTTTAGCTATCCCCGCACTAAGCCCACAAATACTAATAATAACAACAGCAAATTGTTTGATTTTCATAATTTTATCCCTTAAAAATAATTTTGCAAAATATAGTCAAGTCTAATCAAATTTGTATGATTTACCTTTTTCCTTTACTCACTAATTTTGAATAATTGCATAGATTGAATATCAATAATTAACTATTGAATCTTCAAAATAATATCTATATATTAAATTATCTGCTTCATTTTTTGTGAATTATTTTAATTGTCTGGATAAATTAAAATTCAAACGAGACTGATAAATATCTAGTAGTTTGTCAAGATTAATTTGATGGGTAAGCTATTAAATTTTTTCCCTTGTCTACTTTTGAGCATTTTTTGAATTCAAAACTGCTCGATTCAAAGTTCGGTGGTGGTGCATAGTAATGGTAGAGAGAGTGTGGGGAGATGGGGAGATGGGGAGATGGGGGGATGGGGAGTGCGGGAGAAATTAAAAATTATATAACTTAACCATTACCATGCAAGACTACCACTTAATTTAATAATTGTTTAATTAAGGATATAAGTCTCGTTCTTCTCCAGAGCAAAAAAAATTAAAAACATCTTCCTTATTTCAAACCTCTTGCAACAGCCACGAGGTAATAATTTTGAATTTTAGCGAAGCGACTTAACCATTGTTTAAATTCAAAACTGCTCAATTCAAAGTTCAAAAATTTTAGTTCGTTCCTTAATTTCAATAATTGTTTAATTAAGGATTCAAGCCTCGTTCTTCAAAGAGCGAAAAAATCAAAAATATTTTCCTTATTTCAAACCTCTGACTTGAGGCAAAGGTTATAATTTTTAATTAAAAATTATTAATTGATTTGAACTTTATCTTCCCAGTCAGCATCTCAAGCCACAACTTCAAAATTTATAGCCTATTATTTTACCATAATATTCTATGAAATAAAAAAATGTGCATAAGTTGTCACAAAAATTCTATTGCATCCTCTGGACGTGCAAAAAAATGCACAATGACTAGGTGAAAGTTAAATTTTGTGCGTTTTTTCACAACAAACTTGTAATTAAATGCAATTTTTCGCTACTTCACAATTGGCTTAGTTAGAATACTTGTGATTAAACAAAAACATGAGACAAATTATTTTATTTAATCAACTTGTTTGCTGGAAACAACGAATTATTGGGCTTAATTTTTGTTGAAGACTTGCTAATTGTAAATTTATTTACCGATCGCGATGTCACTATCTCTTAACCAAGTTTTCGATCCATCCTATTATTTAACCGTTAATTCAGAAGTAGAAGACTTAATTGTTGCAGGAAAGTTCAATAGTCCAATACAACACTTTGAAGCAATAGGTATTGATCAAGGACTAAGCTTCTCACCTTATATTGATATTAAATACTATAAAACTCTTGCCAATCCAAATTTAGCATCCCTTTCCAATCGTGAAGCCTTTGATTCTTTTCTCTTTGAGGGGGAGTTGCTCTTCCTGTATCTGAAGCAGCTAACTGAGAGGATGTCCCTGGGTTTTTCACAAAAATTGCGATCGCGAAAGCTTGAAGCTTTGAGCAAAAAAATGTATTCATATCAAGTAGGTGGTAGCCTCAGAAATAATCATCCCACCTATGTAACAAGAAAAGCGGATATTGAACTTTATGAATCCTTAAAACAAGGAGAATTTTGTTACGTTTTCAACAGCAGACAAATGGGAAAATCTTCCCTGCTACTCAAAACAGTGAATCAGCTAAAACAACAAGAATTTTGCTGTACTTCCCTGGATATGAGTCTGATTGGCAATAAAAATATTACTCCCATTCAATGGTATAAAGGAATAATATTTGAACTATATCGAGGCTTAAATTTATCCAAAAAAATCAATTTAAAATCTTGGTGGTATGAGCAAGGTGACATTTCTGGGTTACAGGCTCTAAGTTACTGGATAGAATTACTTCTCAGGGAAAAATTTCCCCAACAAAACATTATCATATTTATAGATGAAATTGATAGTATTCTCGACCTCGAATTTGCCGTAGATGACTTTTTTGATCTGATTCGGTATTATTACAATCAACGAGCAATAAACCCAAAATATAATCGTCTCACATTTGCAATTTTTGGAGCAGGTACACCCTTAGACTTAATAGCAGATAAAAAACGCACACCATTTAAGATTGGTCAAGCTATAGAATTGTCAGATTTTCAAATTGAAGAATTACAACCATTATTAACAGGAATTAAACCTTATACAGATAACCCATCATTAGTATTAAAAGAAATATTAGCCTGGACAAACGGGCAACCATTCCTGACCCAAAAAATCTGCTATTTAATCGAAATAACAGGATTATCAAATCTCGATCGAAAAATGAAAATTCCCGCCGGAATGGAAAAAAATTGGGTAGAATTATTGGTCAAATCAAAAATAATAGACAACTGGGAAAACCAAGACGAACCGGAACATTTAATTACAATTAGAGACAGGATACTCCGGAACAAAAAACGGGCTGGTAGATTACTAGAAATTTATCAAAAAATCTTAGAAAATACTCAAATTAAAATAGATAATAGTCCATCAGAAACAGAACTGTTATTGTCAGGGATAGTGATTAAAAGCCAGGGATTCTTAAGAGTAAAAAATAAAATTTATCAACAAACATTTAACAAAGAATGGGTAGAAAAAAAATTACAGCAGATTTCGGACAAATGAGGTACTATTTTGAATAGTAAAATTCTTGTGGTGCGTGTATCTTGCTCAAAAAATGTGTACCTCACGGGCAACGGGAAGTGCTTTTATTTGAAAAGGAGAAGCTTTAAACCAAATCTGGATAATTAATATACCCAAGTCATTGCGACTGGAACGGAGTCGAAGGAAGCAATCTCATGGGTGCGCGGAGATTGCTTGCTATCGTCGGAATGACGACTGTTCAACGGAATTTTATATTAAACCAAATTGATTAATTATCCATTATTAATTATCCATTATCCATTATCCATTATTAATTACCAAGGACTACCAACCATAGTAAACCCCGCCCAATAATAAGGATGAGATAAATTTTTATTCTCAAACTTTCCTAATGCCGACGGCAAAACCACCGCTGTATGGGTTCCACTTCCCTTTAACTCTCCATCTTCAATAATCACCTCCCCTCGCAACATAGCTAACTGTGCCTGTCTTAATGCCTCTGCCTTAATCTTAGCATTATTCAAATGAGTATAAAACTCTGTCATCAACCCCAATGTACCCTCATCATTCACATACCAAATACTAGCCAAAGCTGACTTTACTCCTGCTGCTACTGCTAACCCCGCAAACCCTAATTCAGCATTTCTGTCCCCCACAGCAGTGCGACAAGCAGACAATACTAACAATTCTACGGCAGGTTGACTCCAACCTAACTGCCTAACTTGGTTTAACTTTATTTGTTCATCACCCCACAGTTGAATATAAGAGTTACTAGCCTTACCGGGTAAGAATTCTGCATGAGTAGATAGATGAATAATAGGATAAGGATAATTTTGGCGTTGGGCAACCAGGTTATCACGAGTAAATTCTTGATTGAGGAATTGACTACCCTGCCACAATTTTTGGGAAATAGTTTCTAACTCCACAGGTACTGCTGGTAAGGGATCTTGCTCAATAAATTTACTTGCCCCCATTGCTAATAGTTGAGTATCTTGAAGTGGGCGATAGTTAGTATCCATTAAACTCACACTAGGAATTAAACTAATACTATATTTTTCGATTAGAAATTCTTCCCCATCATGCAATACTCCTACAGGTAAAGTCCGTAAACCTTCATCCATACTAAATAGTAAAGTGTCGATATTTGCGATTTCTAATTCTGCTGATATAGGTGCGATGAGCCAATCATATAATTGTTGTGCAGGTTGCAGATAATTATCCGTATGACGGCTGGCTCGATTAATAATTTTACCACGCAATTGTAATACTAATTTTATTAGTTGTTTACGATTAGCTTCGGAAATAATTTTAATAATTGGTTGACCTGATTTAGTAAATAATATTATCTGTAATTGATCTAGTTCAGCATTAATATAAATAACAGCAGATTCTTTTCCAGTTTTATTTGCCATGTCTGTTAAAAGATCCCGGACATTTTTTGTATTGACTAATTCTTCGTTAAAGTCTTCTCCAAAGTAATCTGAATATTCTTTAATCCGGTTTTCTTCTAACATCATTACCATTTGTTCTGAACCTGTGGCAACTGTGAGGGGATTGGTATTAACAGTATCAATTATGTTTAATATTTCTTGAGTGTCGGTGGTATTATTGATAGATGATTCTGTTTGTTCTTGAGCTGTGGCTGTATTAGTTGTTTGGTTATTATTACTGGGGGTAGTGGTTGAAATTATATCGGAAATTATGGTTGTTGAGAAACTATTGGTTTCTACATTTGTAGTGGCATTATTTGTGAAATTGTTCGAGGTATTTGTATTATCCTGGGGATTGTTTTGATTTACAAGAAGATTAACAATTGAATTATTATTATTATTATTGTTAGAAATTCCTGAGATACTATCTATGTTTAAATTCATTTGTGGGTTTTGAATAATTATAGATTCATTGCCTGCATTAACATTTATACCGTTAGTATTTTGACTTCCGCCAGCTATTAAATTGGTAGTAGCATCATTAGTGGCATTAACATTAAAATCACCAATATCCTGGTCTCCACCAGCAGTAAAATTAGTAGCAGCATCATTAGTGGCATTAACATTAACATCACCGATATCTTGGTCTCCACCAGCAGTAAAATTGGTAGTAGCATCATTAGTGGCATTAACATTAACATCACCAATATCCTGGTCTCCACCAGCAGTAAAATTGGTAGTGGCATCATTTCCAGCATTCACATTAACATCACTAATATCCTGGTTTCCACCAGCAGTAAAATTGGTAGTGGCATCATTTTCAGCATTCACATCAATATCTTCTATAGCTTGATTTTCTCCTGACTCAATATTAATATTTGCATCTCCCTCTCCTGCTGTTATATCAATATCTTCTGTGGTAATATCCTCTGTTGCTCTGAGTATTAAATCTCCTATTGTGCCATCAGAGCTGATTTCTATATCATAAGTTGTAATGGAGCCGTCTGTTGCTTCGACATTTATTTCTCCAGCGCTGGTTGTACCAATGGAGCTTAAGTCTCCTGTACCCACTTCTTCTCCGTTAATAAATATACTGCCACTACTTCCTGCTGGTGCTTGTGTGGTAACGTTGCCTGTATTTACTTGTGCTGTGCGACTTTGAATGATTAAATCTCCACTTTCTGTGGCTCCAAAGGATGATACATTTGCTAAATTCACGCTTTCAGAAGCATTCAATGTGATGTTTCCAGCTATTCCTTGGGTTGAGAAAGAATCTATATTTCCATTGTTGGAATCAATATTACCTATTTCACTTTCTACTGTAATATCTCCTCCCTGTTCCATTCCTTCTGAGCGAATGCCACTAATGGCTATGTTTCCTGGGGATGTGAGGTTAACATCTCCTCCTATTCCTTCTGTGGAAAATGTGTTTAATGCTCCTTCAGCATTGATGCTGTTTTGACTGCGACTGTCTATGGTAATATCTCCTCCCCGTTGTGTTCCCTGGGAGAGTATGTTTTCTATGTTGACTGAACCTTCTGCTTTGATGTTGACGTTTCCGGCAGTTCCTCTTTTTGAGAATGTTTCTATTGCTTGGGTAACATTAATTTCTCCTTGTTGACTTGTGATCCTAACATCTCCGCCTGTCGTGGGTTCGTTTGGGTTGAGGGCGCTTGCTTCTAATTTGCCTGTAGTAATATTTTCTCCAGCGTTGAGACTAATATTTCCGGTACCTTCTGGGGAACGAGAGTTTATTGTTCCGGCGGTGGTGTCGATTCTGCTGTTGTTGCTGTTGAGGGTGATGTTTCCGGCGACTCCTTGGGTGGCTTCTCCTTGGGGTAGTGGAATGAGAGTAAAGTTTTGGTTGACTATTATTCTGTCTCTGACAAACCCTGATGCTAGGTCAATTTGACCTGTTTCTATTGCGCCATCCGCAATAATATCAATTTTTCCTGTATGGCCGTCATCTGCACCGGAATATATTCTGGCAGTTGTGGTGTTAATATTGTTTCCTGCTTCGAGAATAATATCTCCCCCTCTCCCTACTGTCCCGCTCCTCTGATCCTCTGGCGGTTCGGATGCGGAGATAATATTACTGTTTTCTCTAATCTTAATGTCACCTCCTGCTTTAATAATTATTTGACCTCCATCTGCATCAGCGAATGAATAAATGTTATTAGTAGTAATATTTCCTTGAGGTGCAGTCAGGATAACGTTGCCGGCGTCACCTCTTCCTGAATAATTGGCTAGGAATTGGCTGTTACTGGTGTCAATATTTCCAGTTTCTGATCTAATAATAATTTCACCGCCTTGTTGTTGTCCGTGGGAATTTATGGTGTTGGTTTTTATGTCTGTTTTTGCTCTGAGGGTGACATCTCCAGCGTTTGCTCCTTCTGAAAATGATTGAATTGGTTGGGTGGCATTAATTTCTCCTTGTTCGCTGGTAATACTAATGTTGCCTCCGTCGGCGGTTTCGGTTTTATTTTTTGCTTGGGAGGTAATAATTCCTGTGGTAATATTTTCTTGGGTGGTGATGTCTATTGTGCCTGCGTTTCCGGTATCGGTACTTTTGGCAGAAATGGTACTATTTGGAGCGGTCATTTTTCCTGTGTTAATGGTGATGCTGCCGCCGTTGCCTGCCCCTTTGGTTTCTGTTAATATTCTACCTTCTAGTTGAAATGTTTGTGTAGGGTTAATGTTGATGCTGCCTCCGTCTCCACTGTCGGATGTGGATGCTGATATTGTTGTATTTTCCCCTATTGTGAGGTTTTCGGTTTCGATGTTAATGATACCTCCGTTGCCTGATCCTGTGGTTTCGACTGTTATTCTGCCTGATCCTGAAATATTGATATTTTCTGGAGCAAGTATATTGATGTTACCTCCGCCTCCGGTTGATAAGGTGCGGGCGGATATGAAGCCTTTTTCTTTGAAAGTAATATTGAGAACTGGGTCTCCATTTCCCCTCCTGGGAGGGGTTAGGGGTGGGTTTCCATCTCCCCATCTCCCTATCTCCCCCTCTCCCCCTCTCCCCATCCCCCCATCTCTCCTATATGGCTTAATAGTGAGACTCCCGGCGGGGGACTTGCTTGCTGTTTCGGCGAATATTCCGAGTCTTCCTGAGATGAATAGTTCGTTGGCGTTGATGGTGATGTTGCCTCCTGCTTCTGTGTTGGTTGCTCCTTTTTTGGCTGTGGCAGTTATTTGGGCATCTTCTCCTATTGTGAGTTCTTGGGTAGTTATTTGTATGTCTCCTGCTTTTCCTTTGCTGTTGGTTTCGGTGGTGAGACTTGTGCCTTTTTCTAGAGTGAATTCTGTGGTGTTGATGTTGATTTGCCCTGCGTTGCCTTTGTCTTCTGTAGAGGCGGATATAGCTACTCCATCAGATATTCTGAGGTTTTCTGTTTGGATGTCAATAATTCCGGCGTTGCCTATGTCTGTTGTTTCTACAGCGATGAAGCCTTCCCCTAATATGTTTATGTTTTCTGGAGCAGAGATGAATATGTTGCCTCCGTTGCCTATAGAGGAGGTGGAGGCGGAAATGAAGCCGTCGTTGCCGAAATTGATGTCTAGGTCTGAGTTGTTTTTGTAGGGTGAAAGGGTTAGAGTACCTGCGTTGGCGGTGGCTTCAGTTTCGGCAAATATTCCGAGTTTTCCTGAAATGTTAAGGGTGTCGGTGTTGATAGTGATGTTGCCTCCGTCTCCGTTGCTGGTTGAGCCTATTACTACTGTGGCAGTGATTTGGGAATCTTCCCCGATGTCTACGGTGTTGGCTTCGATGGTTATGTCTCCAGAGTTTCCTGCGCCTGTGGTTTCTGTGATGAGGTTGGTGCTTTGGTCTAGGTTGAGGGTGTTGGCTTGGATGTTTATGGTGCCTGCGTTGCCTGCGTTTTCTCTAGTTTCTGTACTAGCTTGGAGCTTGCTGCTGTTGGTGAGTAGGATGTCTTGCTCAGTTTCTAAGGTTATGTTGCCTGCGTTGCCTTGGGCGTTGGTGGTGCTGAGGATGTCGGTGTTGTTGAGGGTGATGTTGCCTTGGCTGTAGATGTGGACATTTCCAGCCTCTTGGTCGCCTTTGGTGTCGCTTTCGATGGTGACGTTGTTGAGGTTGAGGTTGCCATTGCTGATGATGGAGACGGGGCCTGATTGGCCTTCTGTTCCTCCTAGATCTATTTGTACTTCTCCGCCAAAAGGTAATTGTATAGTTACTTGTTTACTTGTGATAATGGATGAGTCATTAAGTTCAAGGTTTCCTTGTGGTTGACTTTCTATTATTACCTCTCCTGATTTTCCGTGGGAAGATAGTGAGAGTATTTCTGTGTTGCTGAGATTGTTAGTGGTAATGTTAACCTCTCCACCATTCGCGGAAGTGTCGTTTATTCCTACTGAGAATGTTCTGATTGCTGGATTAAATTTGATCGTATCTGCTTTCAGAGAAATGGCTCCCCCATTCCCTGAGTTGCCTGCCTCCGAAGCGGAAGCGGAATTGATATCTGTTGTAGAGAGATCGCTCTGTACCTCCACAGAAATAGCTCCCCCATTCCCTGAGTTCCCTCCACCCGAATAGGAATAAGACCTGATATCTGTTGTAGAGAGATCGCCCTGTGCCTCCACAGAAATAGCTCCCCCATTCCCTGAGTTGCCTGCAAACGAAGAGGAAGAAGAATCGAGGTTTTCTGTAGAGATATTGCCCTCCACCGACAGAGAAATGGCTCCCCCATTCCCTGAATTGCCTTCAGACGATTCGTTAAGGGACATGGAATGGAGCAAATCTGTAGATATATTGCCCCCCGCCTCTAGAGAAATAGCTCCTCCATTCCCTGAGTTCCCCGCACCCGAAAAGGAATAGGACAAGAATGATGCTGTAGAGATATCGCCCCCCGCCACCAGAGAAATGGCTCCCCCATTCCCTGAGTTGCCTGTAATCAATTGGGAATAAGACCATAACCATGCTGTAGAGATATCGCCCCCCGCCACTAGAGATATGTCTCCCCCATTCCCTGTCGAGCTGCCTGCAAAGGATTCGTCAATGGAAAAGGAATTGAGCAATGCTGTAGAGATATCGCCTCCCGCCACCAGAGAAATGGCTCCCCCATTCCCTGAATTGCCTCCAAACGACCTGGAAAAAGACCAGAGCGATGCTGTAGAGATATCGCCCCCCGCCACCAGAGAAATAGCTCCTCCATTCTCTGAGTTGCCTGCATCCAAATAGGAATAAGACCAGAGGGATGCCGTAGTAATATCGCCCCCTGCCTCTAGAGAAATAGCTCCCCCATTTCCTGAGTTGCCTGCTAATGTCCTGGAATAGGAAAATAGCGATGCTGTAGTAATATCTCCTACTGCCTTTATCTCTACATTACCCCCATCTCGATCAACGGATGAAGTATCCAATGAATATATATCAATATTGCCAGAGAAAGCATTAAGGTTAATATCACCGCCAATTCCTTGAATAGAACTAGAATTAATCAACCCTGTCATAATATTGTTGTTAGCCTTTAGGTCAACTCTTCCCCCATTACCAGTTTCGCTGAAACTGCGAAGATTTACTACATTAATATCACTATGAGTTGCTTCTAGAGCAATTGCCCCACTATTTCCATTTCCTCTTCCTCCAGCAACCTGAATCAGAGGATTACGCAGCAACAGTTCTGTCCCTGTGGCCGTTCCCCAGGGAGCATCTTCACCAGCTCTGTACAAAGTGCCATTGTTGAATACGGGACGAGTATCTGTCACCCTCAAAGTCCAAGTTCCATTGGGGCTTTCTCCATTAAAATCTGTTAAACTTCCTTGGGGAATATATGCACCATTAAACGGAACACCACCAGAGTTAATACTTGTAGAAGCATTATCATCCAACACAGTATCCTGAAAGTTTTGTCCACCACCACCAACACCAGCAAACAATGTTACTTCCTGACCTTGAGGTGATTTGAGAGCGACTGCTAGGTCTCCATTGAAAGTATGTTGTGCAGAGAAGCGTACATCTAGATTTTCTACATTTCCTAACTCACCGTCTACAGTAAAAGTAAAGGTTGCACCTTCTCCTGGTATCGGTCCCCCCTCATCCACATCTATAGCAGCAATTAATTCACCACCACCAGAATAAACAGGCAACCAAGAAGTATCAATATTCCCCAAAATAATTCCAGCACCTGCAATAGTCAAATTCCGCCCATTCGTCTTAATAGTATCCGCCCCATTCTCAAACCTATTCGGATCGCTCCCAACATCTGCCTCATTATCCAACATCTGAACAACACCAATTCCATCCCCATCGACATCCGCACGAAATTCTATCTCCCCACCCCCAGGCAGAAATTCCAACACATCATCCTCTATATCCTCAACGGTAATATTATTTTTCGCCTCTAACTTAACATCTGCATCCCCAGAAGTTTCATCAAATTCATCATTTATCCGAATATTAGTAGCAGACAAAGAAACACTTTCCCCACCACCTTTAATTCCACTACCTGTAGCAACAATATCTCCTGTAGCTTCAATATTAATAGCACCATCCGCAGAAATATTTTCTGTTAATGTCACATTGACTGCGCTCTTAATTTCTAACTTTCCTCTACTTCCTGAATCTTGATTTGATAAATCTATCTTTCCAGAAATAAATACATTTCCTGGTGTATCAGCAATTATTGTATTATCTGTTAATTCTAATTCACCATTATTATTAACAATTATGGATGTGGCGTGTTTTTGCTTTCCACCTGTTAAGAGTTCGGATAAAGATAGGGGGGATAAATTAGAAATATTTTCGATTTTTGACTCTACTTCTAAACTTAATAAATGTCCTGGTTGAGATATTCTTAGGGTACTACCGCCTTCTACTGCTGCAATGGTGATATTTCCGTTTTTTGTAGAGAGTTCTCCTGTATTAATAATTGTGCCACCTAATAAGGTTAAATTTTTTCCAGAGCTTAAATTTCCTTCATTAACTATTGCGCCTGGGTTAGATAGATCAAATTTATATCCACTAGGGTTTCCGACTAATTTTGAATAGTCGTTTGTTCCCATTGCTTTAAACCAGAAATTGTTGTTGTCAAAGCCAATTCCTGTGGCTGTGGTGACGCTGAATGAGGCGGGTATGTTGAGGCTGGCATTTGGACCAAACATTATGCCTGCGGGATTCATTAGGAAGAGGTTGGAGTTACCTCCGATGACTTGAATTAAGCCGTTAATGTATGAAGCCTTGCCTCCTGTGACTCGACCGAAAATATTGCTAGTGTCTGGAGTGGTAAGGAAATTCGCAGTTTGGTTGGTGTGGAGGTTAAATTTGTCGAAACTATGGAAGAGGTTAGCTCCGCTGCGGGTGCCACCTTTAATGTTGAATTGGTTGCCTTGTGGGGTAACGGTGGTGTTGGTGCCATCATTAGCGGGAGTTATAGGTTGGGAATTGGCGGGAGTTGCGGTCAATGCTCCTAAAATTATGGTAAAGGCAGTTATACTGTAAGATTGTACAAAAATAGGTTTCATTAAAAATATTCAATACTAGGAGATAGGAGAGCTAAAGAGTTTCTTAGTTGTGCGTAGCGCTATATCTGTGGCGCTAAAGCACAACAACGAAGCTTTATTACAGCAGTTTCAGAGTTAGTGAGGTATAAAATTTTATCACCTTAGTTTAGTAAGGAAGAGAGATTAGTTTTCAACTGTACCTCACCATCCTAAAAAGTGCTGTAAAAATAATATTATTTATTATAGATTTCTTGAAAAAATATTTTATGCTATAATTATAAAGTTAACCTTCAGTTTGTTTTCCCATTGATAAAATTGTCATAATCTCTTAGGTTTTTTGAGTAGTTGAGTAGAAGCGATCGCTGTTATAAAAAATATTAAAAATAGTGGAGGAAAAAATAGTTCAGCTTTCTGATAGTCAACAGTTCAAGCCTTAATATTTTGTTGACAAACACTCTCTAATATAGAATCCAGGTAATTACTACACCCAAGTCATTGCGACTGGAACGGAGTGGAAGGAAGCAATCTCAGGGGTGCGCGGAGATTGCTTCCTATCGTCGCAATAACGACTGTTCAATCGGATTCTATCTAATATCATGTTCGGTTGAATACTTATAAATAACGTAGGGAGGAGTCAGGAGTCGTAGGAGCGATTCGCGAATCGCCCGTACAGGAGTCGGGAGAGAAAGAGTAAATTAGAGCAAGTTAAGAATGTTTATTATAACTGATTATCCGAACATGATATAACTCTCTAATGCTCTAATTATCCATTATCAATTATCCATTATCCATTATTAATTACCAAGGACTGCCAACCATAGTAAACCCTGACCAATAATAAGGATGAGATAAATCTTGATTTCTAAACTTCCTTAACGTTGGCGGTAACACCACTGCGCCACGAGCAGTTGTTCCCCTCAACTGCCCATCTGCAATAACTACCTCCCCTCGCAACATTGCTAACTGTGCCTGTCTTAACGCCTCTGCTTTAATCTTGGAATCATTCAAATGAGTATAAAACTCTGTCATTAATCCCAATGTACCCTCATCACTCACATACCAGATACTTGCTAAAGCTGACTTCACACCTGCTGCTACTGCCAACCCCGCATACCCTAATTCCGCATTTCTGTCTCCCACAGCAGTGCGACAAGCTGACAATACCAATAACTCAACCGCAGGTTCATTCCAACCTAACTCCCGCACTTGATCTAACTTTATTTGTTCATCACCCCACAGTTGAATATAAGAGTTACTAGCGTTACCAGGTAAAAATTCTGCATGAGTAGCTAAATGAATAATAGGATAGGGATAATTTTTTCGTTCATTTAACAAGTTATTGCGAGTAAAGTTTTCATTGATGAATTTGCTACCTTGCCATAACTCTTGGGAAATTGTTTCTAATTCTACGGGTACTGCTGGTAAGGGGTCTTGCTCCATAAATTTACTTGCACCCATAGCTAATACTTGAGTATCTTGAAGTGGGCGATAATTAGTATCCATTAAAGTCATACTAGGAATCAAACTAATACTATATTTTTCTATTAGAAATTCTTCCCCGTTATGTAATGCTGCAATAGGTAAAGTTCGTAAACCTTCATCCATACTAAATAGTAAAGTGTCGATATTTGCTGCTGCTAATTCTGCTGATATAGGTGCAATGATCCAATCATATAATTGTTGTGCTGCTGGTAGATAGCTCTTAGTATTACGACGGGCAGGATTCGTAATGTGTGCGCGTAATTTAAGCACAACTTTCATTAGTTTTTTCCGTTTGGCTTCGGGAATAGTTTTAATAATTGGCTTACCATCTTTGGTATATAAGATTATTTGTAATTGGTCTGAATAAGTATTAACATAAACAACTGCTGATTCTTTTCCTGTTTGAGCAGCCATGTCTGTCAAAATATCTCTGACGTTTTTTGTGTTAGTCAATTCTTCCTTAAAGTCTTCTCCAAAATATTCTGAATATTCTTGGCTCCGGCTTGTTTCTAACATTGTTACCATTGGCTCAGAAGCTGTACTGACTTTTAGAGAATTGGTATTAACACTATCAATTATCTTTAATATTTGTTGACTATCAGTAGCATGGTTGGTAGACTCTTCTGTCTGTTCTTGACTTGTGCCAGTATTTTTTGTTTGGTTGTTGTTACTGGGGGTTGTATCATTCAGATTGACTGATATTTGGCTTGTATTTTGATTGATTTCTTGGCTGTGAATATTGATTGATTCATTGCCAAAATTTTGATTGATATTTCCTAGATTTTGCTGACCACGGGCAGTTTGAATATTGGTGGTATTATTTCCTGCAGTTTGATTGATATTTCCTAGATTTTGTTGACCACGGGCAGTTTGAATATTGGTAGTATTATTTCCTACAGTTTGATTGATATTTCCTAGATTTTGTTGACCACGGGCAGTTTGAATATTGGTAGTATTATTTCCTACAGTTTGATTGATATTTCCTGTTGTAATGTCGCCAAATGTTGCTTGAATGTTAGTGATATCATTACCTGCGGTTTGAGTGATATTTTCTGTGGTGATGTTTCCGCCTATAACTGAAATATTGGTATTGTCATTAGTAGTAACTTGGCCACCGTTAGTCTGAATATTAATAGTGTTATTATTAGTATTATTAACCCTTGTGTTTTGATTATTTATGGTATTATCCCTAGCAGTTTGATTAATATTTCCTGTAACTATATTGCCTGTATTAGCTTGAATATTGTTAGTGTTATTGTTGACTACATCTCCTGTGTTGGTTTGAATGTTGGCTCTGTTATTATTGATGGTATTCAATCCTGTGTTTTGATTGTTAATAGCATCATTGCCTGCGGTTTGAGTAATATTTTCTGTGGTGATATTACCTGTATTGGCTTCTATGTTGGTGACAATATTGTTGGCTACATTTCCTGTATTGGTTTGTATGTTAGCTGTGTTATTGTTATTGGCATTAACGGCTGTGTTTTGACTGTTGAGAACATCATTGCCTGCGGTTTGAGTGATAGTATTGTTGAATATATCCCCTGTACTCGCTTGAATATTAGTAGTGTTATTGTTGGCGACACTTCCTGTATTGGTTTGTATGTTGGCTGTGTTATTGTTAGTGGCATTAACGGCTGTGTTTTGACTGTTGAGAACATCATTACCTGTAGTTTGAGTGATATTTTCTGTGGTTATGCTACCTGTGTTAGCTTCTATATTAGTAATGATATTGTTTGTGGCGTCACCTGTTTCTGTTTGTGTATTAGCTATATTTTCGTTGTTGATATTAACACTGG